>NZ_JADEXF010000740.1 GCF_015207245.1 Nostoc cf. edaphicum LEGE 07299 | reverse complement strand
AGAGACAGGCGCTGGATATGGGCTGCTCTGAACCGTGTTGTAACGATATTATGAGTTTTGAGGATCGGCTGATGGATAAATCGATTATTCAGTTGGTTGACGAGTTACCTACTGACAATATTACTGTCAAAGTTTTAAATGCTCTTGATTATGTAGCTCCAAGTGAATGGAGCAATTTGACGGGGTTTGACAATAATATCCGCGCCATTACTGGAGAAACCGATGCTAAGGTAATTCAAAAAATCCGCGATCGCGCTGCTAGTTTATATATAGATCCTCAACAAGGCTACCAGTTTGCAATCAAACTTTATCAAACAATTGATAAGGCAGACACAGCTATGGCAGCGGCGGCTTTAGCGAATAAAGTTAGTGAAAAAATTGGCTTTCTCTCCTTTTTAGGCAAAATTACTCCCAAAGCTGATGTCACTCAATCTATTGACTTGGCACTAAAAATCGCCGTCGAAATCATTGCCTTTTGCAAACTAAACGGTATTCCTCAACCTAATCCCCAAGAGTTTGCTAATTCCCTGGCTAACAACTATCAAAATGCATCCCTAATGCGGATGATAGCTTTAGTTTGTCTAGATGGAATTTTGCCCTTGGGCCCTGACTTTCTCAGCAAAATTCACGGAGTTATTAGTGGTACTGATGCTAATGCAATAACTCAAAATCCGGTTTTCTTAGCCGTTAATAACTTTCTTCCAGGCAGTAATCCTTCTGATAAAGTTGGTTTTATCAGTCAGGGTTTCAACTCCGTGCAAGGCTGGATGAATAATTTAGTATCCAAAACAGGCATAACCCCGCAATCAATTTCTAGTAATTTGGGTAATTTTATTCAGATTGCTGATGATAATTTAGATTTAGTTGCAGCATTCTTAGATCAAACTACCAATTACTACGAGCATACAGGAATTCAAACTGTCGCTCGCAGTTTGATTTTGCAAGCATACACTTTAGTAAAAGAGGAAATAAAACAAGAGGAACAAAAGCCGATTCAAGATGTCTCATCTGCTGTTAAATCAGATAAATCAGATAAGAATCAGTATGAAGTCAGCAAAACAGTAGAAGTCTGGGATAATGATGACGAGGATTGGTATCAGGGAACTATTGAGAAAATCGAAGATGACCAGTTCTTTGTTCATTACCTTGGTTACGGTTCATCTTACGACGAGTGGGTAGGCGAAGATGACATTCGGACTCGCGATCTTCGCTCCACTGATGAGAATGGATATGCAGTAGGTCAAAAGGTAAAATGTTGGGATGATGACCAAGAGGCTTGGTATTCCGCAACGATTCAGCAAATCCAAGGTCAGCAATACTTTCTTCACTACGTTGGTTATGACTCATCTTATGATGAGTGGGTTGATAGCGATGAGATTTCCTAACTATTGAATTCGTCTTGTTCCCAGCCTCCAGGCTGGGAATGTGTTTAAAAGAGGCTCTGCCTCTTGTCAAGCTACTGGAGGCAGAGCCTCCCAGAATGGGTTCCCAGTCTAGAGACTGGGAACCAGTCAGAGCAAGGGCTGTATCTTTTCTTAGTGCCATTCCCCTTTAACCTTTCCCAACATCTTGCAAAAGTTACTTTTGCAAAATCGTATAATTACAAATTATCTTGACACTTGCGCTACGATATCCCCTATTGCTTTCGTGCAAAGTACGTGAGGAGTAGTAGAGATGAAACAGATGATAGAAGAATTTAATACACAGGATACTCGAAATCTAGTGGCGATCGCTAACCAATTCGCCCAACACGAAAAGGTTACAGGCGTTAAACCATTTGGCAGTGGTAATATAAATGACACCTTTTTAGCAACTTTAGATTCTTCAAAGGAACAATATTTTGTCCTGCAACGCATTAACACGCAAGTGTTTCGTCAGCCACAACTGATTATGCAAAATATGCGTACCTTAACTGAGCACGTTCAGAAACGGTTGCAGGATACACCCCTTAATCGTCGCTGGGAAGTGCCACGCGTACTATTGACCAAAAAGGCTCAAGACCACTGGAAGGATGCAGATGGCTCATTTTGGCGCGCAATCAGCTTTATTCAAGGCTCCCAGTCTTTTGATAGTATGTGCGATCGCTCCCACGCCAAAGAAATCGGTTATGCCTTGGGGATGTTCCACAATCTGATCAGCGATTTGCCAGCAGAAAAACTTGCTGACACCCTCGAAGGGTTTCATATTACACCGTTTTATCTCCAGCATTACGAGGAAGTTTTGCCAAAAACTAGTGTGCGTCAATCTTCGGAAGTTAATTATTGCTTACAGTTTGTTAGCGATCGCCAAGCCTTTGCACATATCCTAGAAAATGCTAAAGCTGAAGGCAAGCTACCCCTACGTCTGATGCACGGCGATCCCAAAATCAATAACGTGATGTTCGACATTGTTACCCAGCAAGCCGTCAGCGTCATCGACCTCGACACCGTTAAACCTGGTCTAGTACATTACGATATTGGTGATTGTCTGCGATCGGGTTGCAATCCGGCTGGTGAAGAAACCGAGAATTGGGAAAGTATTTATTTCGATACCGATCTGTGTCAGGAAATCCTTCAAGGTTATCTCGCTGTGGCTAAGGCATTTCTGACCGAGAATGATTATGCATACATATATGATGCAATTCGTCTAATTACTTTTGAACTAGGACTGAGATTTTTTGCTGATTATTTAGCAGGAAATGTCTACTTCAAAGTTAAGCACCCAGAACATAATTTAGCAAGAGCGATCGTCCAGTTTAAGCTTACCGAAAGTATTGAATCTCAAGAAACGCAGATTCGCAAAATTATCCAAGATATGAAATGAACAAGCAGACGTTTTCCCTGCAACCCTTCCCTTCCACCGAGTCTTTTGCTCATTTGAAAATTACAGGCAATATCTCTCGAAATGCTAATCAACTTACCATCTGCTACAACCTTGGAGGCGACTTAAAAGAAATTGCAATTGTTCCACCATCAAATGCACCATCACGCAAGTATGAACTTTGGGAAGACACTTGCTTTGAATTCTTCCTTGGCATAAAAAATTCTGCACGGTATTGGGAGTTCAACCTCTCTCCTGCCGGACACTGGAATGTCTATCGCTTTGATGGCTATCGTCAAGGGATGCAAGAGGAAACAGCTTTTGAAAAGTTACTGTTTAGCGTTCAGAATCAAGCTGATAGTCTAGAACTGGCTTTAAATGTTGATTTGGATAAAATTGTCTCGGCAAACCAAGCTATCAAAATTGGCATTACTACAGTTATCAAACAGAGAGATTGCGAGATTACTTACTGGGC
>NZ_JADEXF010000739.1 GCF_015207245.1 Nostoc cf. edaphicum LEGE 07299 | reverse complement strand
GCCTACATTCGGGAATTGATTACTAAAGGACACAAAGCGCGAACAGGCTATTGGGTGGAGCAAAGAGGCGGAATGTTACTGTTTGAGGCTGCCTCAAAGGAGCAAGCGGAAGCGATTGTGGCTGATGATCCCTTGGTGAAACACGGCTGCGTCAACTATCAGCTTTATGAATGGCGAATTGTTATGGAATAACACACACTTACTGAATTTTCATGTTATGTTTATATAAGACCTGGATCTATGCGATCGCAACACCCAAATCTTGTCAGAACCGGAAGGTAGCAGCAACACGGGAGGCTTGTGGTAGGCGTAGTCTCCGGGTCGCCCTATTTTTAGGAGCGGTCAGCAACAATGCCTGGTTTTGGAGATATTGTTCAAAAAGCTTTTTACCTCGGTGTTGGATTAGCTTCTTACGCAGGTGAGAAAGCAGGGGGAAAATTAGCCGAAGTGCGATCGCAAGTCCAAAAACTGGCAGATGAGATGGTGGCAAAGGGCGAAATGAACACAGAAGAAGCCCGCCGCTTCGTTGAGGACATGATGAAGCAAGCCCAACAAGCTCAACCATCTGTTGAAACCTCACCAGAAACGCCCCCTTCTCAACCTCGCCGCATTGAAATTTTAGAGGAAGATGAAGAGCCAACGGTCAAAGAGGCGTCAAATGATGAGAATGTAGATAAATTGCGCGATGAAGTGCTAAAGCTGCAAGACGAGTTAAAGCGATTGCAACGCGATCAATAAAAAGCATTCTTTAAGCGAAATATCGGTAATAAGTGGCATTTTGACATGACACTTCGGATAAAAACTTGATAAGATACATTGCCTAGTGTGTATTTTAGTGCTTCAAGCCAGATAACACAAAGCGTCCTGTTTATAGCCTGCAAAGGTGTCAAGTTTATGGAACAGTGGCAAAAAGATTTAGTAGAAATCGTCGAAACAGTGGCTGATGAAGTAGAGCGCTTCTTCCTGGGAATGAGTGAAGTGGTAGACGCATTTTTTGAGCTAACGGAAGAAGTCAGCGAGCAAGTACACAATAATATTGTTACTGAAGTCGATCAGTATCTACAGGATTTGGCTGAACCAATGTTAGAAGCTTACTGGGAACTGGAAGACATGGTAGCAGATGTCGATCCGGGTTTTCCTTATTCAGTTGAACCCACATCTGAAAAAAATCCTGCCTGTATCGGTTGTAGTCATTACCACGGCCAAGTTTATGGTGGTAATTTATTAGTTTGTGCTATGCATCCCCACGGTTGTGAAGATGAGAATTGTCCAGACTGGGAGAAGGAAGAGTATTGATTGGGAGTTAGGAGTTAGGAGTTAACAAGCTACAAAATTAATAAAAGGACGTAAAGATAAGTAGAATAACTAATGATAAATGACAAATGACAAATGACAAATGACAAACCAAGAAATGAAGTATGGCGAACGCGACATTGCCGAAGGTAAACTAATTACCTTTCCGAATCCGCGTGTGGGGAGGCGATATGACATCAACATTACTTTGCCGGAATTTACTTGTAAATGTCCGTTTTCCGGGTATCCTGACTTTGCGACAATTTATGTTAGCTATGTGCCTGATGAACGGGTAGTGGAATTGAAAGCACTCAAACTTTATATTAATAGTTACCGCGATCGCTATATTTCCCACGAAGAATCTGCCAATCAAATTTTAGATGATTTTGTGGCTGCTTGCGATCCGTTGGAAGTGACGGTAAAAGCAGATTTCACGCCTCGCGGTAATGTACATACTGTAGTTGAAGTGCGTCACCAAAAGTAACATGATTGCTGATGAGTGCAGATGGCATTAATCGGCTTCATTCAGCAATTTTCTTCACGGCAGATTGCACCTGAAGCACAACTTTTTTTGATAAAGGAATATATCCAAGTTCCAAACTGGATTTTTGCCCATCAATCACAGCCCAATTCACAAAGTTTTTCAGTGCTTGAGCTTTGACTCGGTTTGGATATTGGTGATAAGTTAAAAGCCAGCTATAAGTGACGATGGGATAAGACTGGGCACCTGTAGGATCGGTGATAAAAGCAATCAAGTTATCACCTGGTAGTTTTACTGCTTCTAAAGTTTGTGCTACAGATTCTGGTGTCGGCGTAATATAATTACCAGATTTATTTTCTAAAGCAGCCACAGGAAGCTTATTTTGTTTGGCGTAAACGTATTCTACATAGCCAATAGCTCCTGGTATCTGTTGAATCAGGGCGGTAACACCTTCGTTACCCTTTCCACCAACTCCCACTTGCCATGCTATCGATTTACCAGCTCCTATTTTGCTTTTCCATTCTGGACTGATGGCGCTTAGGTGTTGCGTAAACACGCTTGTAGTTCCACTACCATCTGTTCGGTGTACAACTTGAATCGGTAAATCAGGCAAACTTACACCTGGATTAGCTGCGGCTATTCTAGGATGATTCCAATTCGTAATTTTTCCGAGAAAGATATCTACGTAAACTTGGCGTGGTAGCCTGAGAGCAGTTGGCAGATTCACTTGAGGCGACTGCCGTACAGATGGTGTGAGGTTGTAAGCTAGTACAATCGAACCGGCAGTTATTGGCAAAGCAATTACTCCCCGTTTTATTTTGGCTGCTTGTTCCCTTGTAATTCCCACATCACTAGCTGCAAAATCTACAGTACCGTCGATGAGCTGTTGCACTCCAGCACTGCTTCCTATAGCTTGATAGTTAATTTCTATATTGGGATTTTGCTGGTTGTAATCTGAAAGCCAGCGCTCATACAAAGGTGCGGGAAAACTTGCCCCAGTACCAACAAGGGAAACACGCTTTATGTTTTTTTGCTCGGCAGCGCAAGAAGCAATACTCAACAAGATAGCGATTAAAGGTAGAAGGCAAACCCGTCCTTGAGATTGAAGTTTGGCAGACATAGAAATTTTTTGTTCCAATTTTTAATAAATACCTCTAGTAATTTCAATGTTTGTAGGCGTGTGGGCGTAATTAATTGTAAATAACTTTGAAACGCAGAGGGACGCAGAGGTTAACGCAAAGGTACGCAAAGTAATCCTCTGCGTACCTCTGCGATTTCCTTTGCGCCCTTCTGCGTTTAAACTTCAATCGCTGCCTCTTTCTCTTCACCTTTTGGCTGTGAACTCAGCCGATCTAAAATCTCTAAAACTTCTTGTTCAAAAGCAACTTGGGCGCGATTAGTTTTGCCACCAACATACAAGCGATCGCCTTTTTGCAATGCCCAGATTTGCGAGTGGGAAAAGTAACTCATCACCACACCCAGCATGAGCAAGCCAAACCC
>NZ_JADEXF010000738.1 GCF_015207245.1 Nostoc cf. edaphicum LEGE 07299 | reverse complement strand
CCTTCTACCAAATGCACACGACTTTGGGCCTTACCCAACTCGTAATTGTAACGACGGTTCAGCGTCTCTTCTCGAAATCTCAAAAACTCTTGCAACAATTGACGCAAACTTAACTGGCGGGGTTGTCCATCGACGATTGCGAGGAGAATTGCCCCAAAAGTCATTTGTAAAGCAGTTTGGTGATATAAATGCTGGAGAACTTCTTGGGGATTGGTGTCGCGTTTGAGTTCAATTACTACCCGCATCCCTTCGCGATCGCTCTCATCCCGAAGATCGGAAATTCCTTGCAAGCGTCCTTGATTTACTAAGTCCGCTACCTTCTCAATCCAGGCAGCTTTATTCACTTGATAAGGCAATTCTGTAATAATAATTGCCGTCCGTCGCTTGCTTCCCCTTGCGGCTGGAATTTCCTCCAGAGTTGCGACTCCCCGCACTAGAATTCCACCTTTACCTGTGGTGTATGCTTCCCGAATTCCAGCTTCACCAACTATTTCCCCACCAGTGGGAAAATCTGGCCCTGGAATTAGCTCAAATAATTTTTCATCTGGCAAATCTGGGTTGTCGATTAAGGCAATTAACCCATCGACAACTTCCCCCAAATTGTGGGGTGGAACGTTTGTCGCCATTCCCACGGCAATCCCAGAACAGCCATTGAGTAACAGAAACGGCAACTGAGCAGGTAACACCGTTGGTTCTTGCTGGGAATTATCGAAGTTCCCGACAAATTCCACAGTTTCTTCACCAATTTCTGTCAGCATTCCCTCATGGCTGATCGGTGCAAGGCGCGTTTCTGTGTAGCGCATCGCCGCTGGCGGGTCATTATCGACACTGCCAAAGTTACCATGTCCTGCCAGCAAGGGATAGCGGCTAGAAAAATCCTGCACCAGTCTGACTAAAGCATCGTAAACTGATTGGTCGCCGTGGGGATGGTATTTACCCAACACATCACCCACTACACGGGCACATTTTCGATAGGGTCTATCTGGTACTAAACCGAGTTCGTGCATTGCATACAAAATGCGCCGATGCACTGGTTTTAAGCCATCACGCACGTCTGGTAGCGCTCGCCCGACAATCACGCTCATGGCATATTCTAGATAAGACCGTTGCATCTCGGTGTGCAGGGCTGTTGGAATTACCTGTCCCGTTGAGAGAAGGTTTAACTGTTTTGCCATGAGTTTTTTCCCTGAAATTTAACTACACAAAAGCCGATGGAACTCAACACTGCGGCAACCACAGCATAACGGATGAAATGAGATTCATAACAAAATTTTGATAGTCACAGAAGAAAAAGCAGTAGTATCATCCTTGATGACGAAGATGCACATTGACTATTAAAAAGGATGCACACGAGTATAATCTACATAAACTTAGTAGCTATGATACTTACCATGATTGCAAATCTTTAATTTTGTATTCTGGAATTCTTGAATCTCCTCACCTCTATAACTAAAATTCTCATGAAAACTGTTTTAATTGTTGAAGACGATCTAATTAATGCTCGTGTTTTTTCCAAAATTTTGTCCAAGCGTGGTGGCTTGGGTGTAAAACACACTGAAAATGTGGAAGAAGTCATCAAAATTGCCCAATCAGGAGAAGCCGATCTGATTTTGATGGATGTTTCTCTCTCCAGAAGTGTTTACCAAGGCAAGTCGGTTGATGGAATCAAGATTACACAAATGTTAAAATCCGATCCAAAAACAGCAAACTTACCTGTGATTCTGGTGACAGCACACGCGATGGAAGGCGATCGCGAAAACTTTCTCAAGCAAAGCGGTGCTGATGGCTACATTTCGAAGCCAGTTGTCGATCATCAACAGTTCGTTGACCAAATCATCGCACTTCTACCCACAGCCGAAAACTGAGAATTAAAGACTTATTTCAGGAATACTCGCCCGCAAATGTTTTTGGGCGACTAGTTCCTGTATTTATCTAGTATAGATGTACTACGAAAAGGTGCTATTAGGCAAGTGGTAAGGAGGAGTGCTGAGTAGTGAGTGCTGAGTGCTGAGTAAAGAGTTTGGAGTTAGAAGTTTGGAATTAACAGTTAAATATTTAAACTCCTAAATTCATAACTTCTTACTGAGCACTCACTACTCAGCACTCAGCACTCTTTACTCAGCACTGCCTATTGAGCCGGCTGTTTTCTAGGCGTAGGCGCTGATGATGAGTTTGCTGGTTGCTGTAGCGCTGCTTGAATACGGGGTAATTCTAGGAATTTTTTCGTATCAGACAGTAGACGATCGCCCCAGAGATTTTCCTTGAGGAAATTTAAATTAGCATAGCGCGAATCGATACGGAGTGCAGTTTCTCCCAAGGTTAGTCCTTGTTGGCGCTCGCCTTTAGTATACAGTGCCACCGCTAAGGCCAATAAAGGTTCTGCTGCTTGTTTATCAAGGGTTACAGCAGATTGCCATCGCTTAATCGCTTCGGGGATATTACCCTGTTCGTAGTTGATTAAGCCAATATTGTTAAGGGCCGGCCAGAATTTTTTATCTTGAGAGACTGCTTTATCGTACTGGGCGATCGCATCTGGCAATCGACCCAGCATAAAGTAAGCATTACCCAAATCAAATAAACCCTCTGGATTATTGGGTTTTAACTTCAAACCTTCTTGATAATTGACAGCAGCAGCCTGGTAATTTTTCTGCTGAAAATTAACTGAACCCAAAGCAAACAGAATATCACCATTTTTAGGGTTGATAGATTGTGCTTTTTTCAGACTAGCGATCGCACTATCAAACTCTTTCGTTTGCAGTTGCAATCCACCTAACAGCAACCACACTTTATCATTCCCAGGAGCCAGTTGACTAGCCAGCCGCGCTCGTGGCAAAGCTAAGTCAACCTGTTGAAACTGAGCTAGTTGAGCCGCCTCTTGTGCCAAGCTCAACCCCTGCTTTTCTAACTTTGTCGCATCTAGTTGCAGTGTATGGGGTATTAATGCCTGCGCGTTAGCGGCTTTTGGCATACTCCATAAACTACAGACCATTAAAAGAGAAATCAAACGAACATGTTTAGGCACACTACCGCCTTTAAGCCACTAATCAAAGAATCTTTCAGCTAGCTTAAACGATCTGCGCTCTTGACGGCAGCAAAATCTTACAAATAAAGGCAGGAGGCAGAAGGCAGAAGGCAGGAGGCAGGAGGCAGGAGGCAGGAGGCAGGAGGCAGGGGGAGCAAGGGAAGAAGAATTATTGATTAATGCCCAATGCCCCTCAAGAGTGCTGAGTCATGAGTGCTGAGTGCTGAGTTGGGAATCTCGCTTCTTTACTCAGGA
>NZ_JADEXF010000737.1 GCF_015207245.1 Nostoc cf. edaphicum LEGE 07299 | reverse complement strand
GAAGTTAGCTTTGATATATTAAGAATTTGTATCTTCGGATGTTGTCCTGATTAAGGATAAATCAAGATAACAAACAAAATCGTTTTAAATTATTTGTTTGCTGATAAATAGAGATAGATTCGTGGTCATTGCTATTGGGTTTGACATTCTTCTCTTGCTCTATTTACTTTTTCTTATATAGTCAACCATGCAACCTGAGTGTTTTGACATAGCTACTAACATGAATTACACTAAACTCTTGCAATCAACAAAAGAATCTCAATCGATGCATCCAACTGAAAAACCTGTTGTCCCTACTCGCGTTATTGGTTTAATTAGTGGCACATCCGTAGATGGCATAGACGCTGCGTTGGTAGAGATTTCTGGCACAGAATTGGATCTCAAAGTTGAGTTGGTAGCTGGGGCAACATATCCCTATCCAGTTGAACTCAGAGAAAGAATATTAGCAGTTGGTGCAGGCGTTGCCATCTCAATGGCAGAATTAGCAGAAATAGATGATGCGATCGCTCAAGTCTTTGCCCAAGCCGCCCAAAATATTCAGATTGGTCATCAGCCAGCCACTCTCATTGGCTCCCACGGTCAGACGGTTTATCATCGACCACCCAAAGAGAGAGCAGGGGAGCAGGGGAGTAGGGGGAGAGAAATGCTCACTACCCACGGGCTAAACCCTAGCTATCTGCTAACAGCACACGGTACTCCCTTGGGTTACAGTCTTCAACTAGGGCGAGGTGCATTAATTGCCTATCTTACGAACATTGCGACTGTGAGCAACTTCCGCGTTGCTGATATTGCTATTGGTGGTCATGGTGCGCCTCTCGTGCCCAGAGTCGATGCTTATTTACTCAGTCATCCCCAAGAGGGGCGTTGTATTCAAAACATTGGTGGTATTGGCAATGTTGCCTATATTCCGCCTCGGCATAGTGACTGGCTCTCAAAAATTCGTGGTTGGGATACTGGCCCAGGAAATAGTCTGTTGGATCTTGCGGTGGAGCATTTAAGCGGTGGTGCTAAAACTTATGATGAAGATGGCAATTGGGCAGCAAGTGGTACTCCTTGCCATCAATTAGTAGAACAATGGCTCAACCAAGACTACTTTCATCTACCGCCACCCAAATCCACTGGACGCGAATTATTTGGTGTGACTTACTTGCATCAGTGTTTAAAAGATGCTCAAGCATACCAACTCAATCCTGCTGACGTACTGGCAACTCTTACAGAACTTACAGCTGCTTCAATTTTTCATAGTTACCGCACTTTTTTGCCAGAAATGCCACAACGAGTACTATTATGTGGTGGTGGTAGTCGCAATCTCTATTTGAAACAAAGGTTACAGTTGTTGTTGGGATCAATACCAGTCTCGACGACAGATGAAGTCGGCTTGAGTGCAGATTTTAAAGAAGCGATCGCCTTCGCGGTTTTAGCCTACTGGCGACATTTGGGTATTCCTGGCAACTTACCTACAGCCACAGGTGCACCTCAAGAAGTACTTTTGGGAGAAATTTACCAAGGTCAATTCTGAATGCTGAGTCAGGAACAATAAACAAGATAAAAAATTTCTTCATTCTTCACTCACAACTCAGCACTCGTAACTTAGCACTGCTATAACTATAGTCTTGGCGGCACTCGAGCAAGATAGGGAATAAAAAGTGGCTCATACTTTTTTATTGGAACCAGGACGCTGGGCAATGGAAGGAAATTGGCTGGAACGTAATGGTATGCCAATCAGCGTCAAGGGTATGACCTTGGTCGCTTGGAATCGAGATAACTGGTTTACTATGGCCACAAAACTGATATTCCCAGGTAGCGATCGCTCTGAAATCTCTCTGCAATACAAGGGGCGGCTGCATGATGGAGAACGTCAGTATACTTTTTTACTACAACATAATATTTTGGGGCAGGTTGAAGGCGAAGGCTGGATTGGTCTGGATACAATAGTACAGCGTTACTGGGTACTAGGCGATCGTCAGCGTCGTAGTGGCTTTGAAACCCTACACCGGATTTCGCAAGATACATATTACCTCAGTAGTGGTATCTTAGCTGGTCATTTTTTAACTAACACAATGGAAGCTAGCCTAGAGCGTCAGTCAACTTAAAGGCAGTGTTGCCTCACCGCTCTGCTGTTCTTCTAAGCCAAAAACCGCCGTTCAAAAAACTCTGGCAACGCACTGGTTTACCAACGCCTAATATCTCCTACCCAACTTTAACCACTCATCGTTTATTCTCACTGACCTACTGAGTTGTATAGTAATAAAGAAATGATCAAATTATGGTCAGAATTTTAATATTTTACCTAACCATGTAGTCAGGAGTTCAGTTTCGTGAATCCTAAAGTCTCCGTTATTATCCCTGCTTACAATACTGAAACTTATATTGGAAAGGCAATAGAGTCAGCCTTAGAGCAAACACTCACTGACATTGAAGTTATCATGGTCGATGATGGCTCAAGTGATAAAACTGTAGAAGTCGCTAAAAGTTTCACCGATCAACGTCTCAAAGTAATAGTTAATCAGCAAAATCTTGGAGCGGCGGCGGCACGTAATCGCGCCTTCAGAGCAGCCGAAGGAGAATGGATTGCTGTACTTGATTCAGATGATTGGTATGCTCCCGAAAGATTGGAAAAGCTTGTGTCTCTGGCAAATACAACAAATGCAGACATGATTGCTGATGATGTTTATTTGATCGAAGACGGTACAACATCTCCTTGGAGTACATTGATTCAAGAAAGTGGAGAACGTATAGATAAAATCTTCCAAATTGATATCGTTTATTTTGTAGAAACTGATGTCTATGGGCAAGCAGGGTTGCATTTTGGCTTAAGCAAGCCTCTATTCAAACGAGAATTCCTGATTAAGAACGGCATCGAGTACGATGAAGAAATTAGAATGGGTCAAGATTTTTGGATTGACATGAAATGCTTAATTAAAGGAGCTAGGTTTTTTATTGAGCCAAAACCCTATTACTTCTACCGCTCACGCCCTGGTTCTCTTGTATATCAAAGCCAATTACCACGTCTAAATCAATACTGCAAAGCGACTACTTCTTTCATGCAACAAGACATTGTGAAAAAGAATCCTGCTCTAATGCGTGCTCTATCTTATAATCTCTCAGTCTATAAGAAAAATCTAGCTTATCTTCAAGTTTTAGAACCTATAAAACAAAGAAAATGGTTAACAGCATTCACAGAAATCAGGAAATATCCGGGTTTCTTTTATGATTTTATGTCCCGATTTAATAGTATTGTCGAGCGTCGAATTCAATACTATGTAATGAATAATAA
>NZ_JADEXF010000736.1 GCF_015207245.1 Nostoc cf. edaphicum LEGE 07299 | reverse complement strand
TCATAGTACAGTCAAAAAAATTTACTATTATAATTTCTCCATCTTCTCTATTGCTTCTGAGAGTGCATTAGGGCACTTAAATTAACTTTTAGTTAAGTACCGATTTCAACAGGCAGAAGCACACATAACCCGCCTCAACCGGACGAATAGCCTCTTAATCATGACTTTAGCTCAGAGGAGTTTTACTAAGGTTGTGGGTAATATTAGAATGGAAACTATTGATGATGAGGAAAAGGGAAGAATGACCCAGGTGGTTCTAGGAGAGAACGAAGGAATAGACTCAGCTTTGCGTCGGTTTAAACGTCAGGTTTCCAAAGCTGGGATATTAGCTGATGTGAAATATCATCGGCACTTTGAAACACCAATAGAAAAACGCAAACGTAAGGCAGTGGCAGCTAGACGCACAAGACGTTTTAAATAAACCTACTTGGTGTGATACCGGCATTGCTTGAGGTTATGACCGAAAACAGGCAATAGCGCTTGCGCCATTATTCATACAAACATTAAGCAAAGTCTGCCGCACCGTTAATTAGGGTGTAAATGAGTCACTTTTCCTATACGTAGAGAGCGTTAGAGACTTTATCTTGGTTAGATAGAGCAAGCTAAAATCGCTGCCCATTAACCAAAATAAGCGCCTTTAAACATCGGTTAGCTTTCTTTAATAAGCTGATAAGATAGTATTCATTCAGCCCTAAGACTCAGAATTATTAATGGTGCGGCTATTACAAACATTCATCGCCTTTTCTACTCCCTGCTTGAGACTTAGTTCAATACACTCAACTACGAACTGAAGTACAAGAGACATCTGCTGATTTTCGGCAGCAGAAAATCGCCCCAGCACATGAGAGATAGTACCAGAATCATCATTATTAGCTGCATCTTTGGGTTTACCAATACCGATTCGCAAACGGGGAAAGTTTTGGGTACTAAGATGTGCGATCGCACTTTTCATGCCGTTATGTCCCCCAGCTGAACCAGATAAACGCAAACGAGTTTTTCCTAAGGGCAAATCCATATCGTCATAAATCACTAACACCGACTCAGGCGGCAATTTATACCAACTTGTCACCGCTTGTATTGCTTGTCCTGAGCGATTCATATAAGTTAACGGCTTCAGCAAGCGAATCTTACCTCCACCTGGGGTCATACCCTCGCCATACTCACCCTGAAACTTGCGGTTTTCTGTTAAGGAAATGCGCCAAGAACGAGAGAGAGTTTCTAAAGCAGCAAAGCCGATATTATGGCGTGTTTGGTCATACTTAGCTTCTGGATTCCCTAATCCGACGATTAGTTGTGGAATTACCAAAGCTGGTTGCGTAACAGCTTCTGTCATTTTGCCTACAGTCAATTAATATGCAGCACTCTTCCAGTACAATGTCTAAGCTAGTAATCAAGGGTTTGTAGTAAGCACTTTAGTGCTTAGAAAATAAAGACTAAAGTCCTTACTACGGACTTGACAAACTACTAGCTAGGTTGGGAAGAACTAGCGGTATCCTGCTCAGATTTAGCAGGGTGGATTTGCTTAGGTTCCAATTCAGCAGTAGTCTGTACAACTTCTTCTAACTGTTCTGCTTCTTTTTGAAACTCGTTTTGAAACTCCTTAGAAGCTTCCTGGAAACTACGAATTGTTTTGCCCACACTCCGACCGATCTCTGGTAGCTTTTTTGGGCCAAAGATTAACAGCGCTACTACCATAATTACAGCCATTTCTGGCAGACCGATACCAAATATATTCATTTTTTGTCTCCTGTAAACTTTAAAACCACTACAGAAACTCACATATATAGTTAGTCTAGTCGGAAATCGCAACCACAAAAAAACCCGGAAGAACCGGGTGAAACTTAACTTGTTATCCAAACTCGCTCGCTGTGTATGCGTTAGCGTCCTAAACTGCGCCAATCGACAAATACATCCTGAACCAACAGTGATTTATTGTAAAGTTGCAGAATAATCAGCAGAAACACCAAAAATAGCGCCATAAAAACAGCCATCACAGGGGTAGTACCCCAACCTGGAGCCACTTTCCCATACTCAGAGTTAAGTGGTTTCAGGATATCTCCCAACCTAGTCCTTTGTGCCATAGTTCACCTAAGATTACTTGCCAAAGCTTTTTTTAATCTTCTGTAATATTCTATAAGAATAGCACTCATCATCTATCTCTCAATTATGGAACCCGCAATAGTTCTTAGCATTTCTATGGCTGCCGTGGTGGTTGCCATCACTGGAATTTCGATTTATACCTCCTTTGGTCCTCCTAGCAAGGAATTGAACGATCCGTTCGATGACCACGAAGATTAAAATGAGTCATATCATGTCCGCATAAATTGTTGGTGCAATGTCTACGATGGTCACTGAACTTGTACTGAGCGCAGCCGTTGGCGCAGCCTCTCGCAGAGAAGTAGCTTGTCGTACCCCTCCGGGGAAGCAAGCAACGCGCAGCGTCTCGTAGAGAAGTGCGGGCTACGCCTACGTAGACAAACATTGCTGTTGCTTGTCGGGGTTTCTTTTATGAGCGACTGATGTGTCGGGTGAAATAACTATGGCAATCATAACTAATTCTCCTGGACATGATATTTGAAGTGCGTTACGGCTTGAGCCGTAACGCACACTACTTTGGATGTTTTTTAATTGGAAGTCTCTAATGGCTTGCCACTACCTCTCCTTCCAGGCGAACTAGTCGGTCTGCCAAAAGTTTCTCAAGGTCTTCTAGTGCCTTGGTGAAACCTTTAATACCTTCGTCTAGTTTGTCAGTTGCCATGCGGTCAGCAGCGTGCATCTTGTCATAACTAGCTTTGTCAATGGATATCTTTTCAATTGACAAGCTTGCTGCCTTCGCAGGGTCAAGCTTGCGTGGCAGTTCTCCAACAGTTGCTTGCAATTCAGCCAAAAGTGAAGGTGAAATGGTCAGCAAGTCACTACCTGCAAGTTCAGTAATTTCACCAAGGTTACGGAAGCTAGCTCCCATAACTTCGGTTTTATAGCCGAATTTCTTGTAGTAGTTGTAGATTTTGGTGACAGACAAAACTCCTGGATCTTCGGCTGCTGGGTAGCTATCGCGTCCGGTATCTTTTTTGTACCAGTCAAGAATCCGGCCAACGAAGGGAGATATTAGAGTAATGCCGGCTTCTGCACAGGCGATCGCTTGGTGAAGACCAAATAACAAGGTAAGGTTACAGTGAATACCTTCTTTTTCGAGAATTTCCGCAGCCCGAATGCCTTCCCAAGTGCTGGCAATTTTAATTAAAACGCGATCGCGACCAACTCCAGCAGCTTTATACTGAGCAATTAATTCC
>NZ_JADEXF010000735.1 GCF_015207245.1 Nostoc cf. edaphicum LEGE 07299 | reverse complement strand
CAACCCCTCCCCGCAAGCGGGGAGGGGAGACAAAGCATAGCTTTGGCGGGGTGGGATTCTTATTTTTGATTTATGCAAGAGGTCTAGTGTAGGTTCACTAGTAAGCTAATGAGCATTTAAGTTGCATAAAACCAGGGCTGTTGGCAAAGCGTTCCCGTAGGGTAGCCCTTACTACAAGCGAATCAGTTTGGAAAAAGGAATGACGATTAGCTTACTATTCTCTAGCAGTTCCCTCAAATCACCTTCAGCATTTTTCTTTGGGATAATGAGTAGTACTAATAAATTAAGTTTTGTATAAATTGATGCTTTTGTAATTTCCCTTTGGTATTGTACTTTTTGTACAACAAAACTCAGTATCTTCCGAGCAGTAGCTGTAGGCTATGTCGCTGCCCTTTTTAAGAAGACATATTTACAATACATCACAACATTTATGATTAACAAGAAAGTGAAAACAAAAACTCAAAACTTTTGTAAACTCGTTTCAGTTTTTATAAGTATCTTTGTGGTTTCGCCAGCCTATGCAAGTGATTGGATTCAATGTGCATATCTAAGCCAGATCGAGGTAAACACTTGTCAGATTCCAAGCTATCCAAGTGCTAGGTATGAATATGCAATTTCTTATAACACAACTGAGCCATTACCAGTTGTTTGCAGTCAGTGGAATGTGGGAGCAAGGATCTATAACAAGCAACCGTTTATGGTTCTATCTGATAATCCACCGGTGGGCATGAGTTATGGAGGCTTTATTTTTTATAGAGGAACATATGCCTCTGATGATGGCACAGCCACATGTCCTTCTGGAGAGTGGCGTCACAGATACTGGCGATTAACTCAGGACAATGCAATTCTAACGGATGTCTACGGTAGTAACGGGTGCTTTGGAGGTAACCTTCCAGTGTACTGTCGCGCACGCAAAGAAGCATCCACCAATAATATTTTGAACTTTGAACAAAAGAGATTAGCTCAACTTCCTGAGAGTAGTCTGCTAAAAAGTAATAGATAACGCGATATGCGACTTTCTCTCAAACCTAACCCCCAACCCCTTATCTACTAGGTAAGCGGAGCAAAAATCAAAGCCTCTCGGACTGTGGGGCAGAAGAATGGAAGCGGGGTTCCAAGAATAAGTCGCACATCATGTTCATCAAAATTCTTAATTGTGGTAACTTGCTGGCACAAGCTATAGCGCTTCTGGGTTGAGTCGAATACAGACCTAACCCCCAGCCCCTTCCCTGCAAGGGAAGGGGAGTAAGATTCAAAGCCTCTCTCCTTTTAGGAGAGAGGTTTGGAGAGAGGTCAAAGTTGGGTTGATCGCATTGCAAAGCTACCTCTGTGACGAAAGCTAAAAAATCCTTGGAGCAGATAGCATTTCTCAGTCGCATGGAATACAGGTCTTTGGTTTAGTGCAATTTCTGATAAAACAGATGTTGTTCTGAATCTACTGGGGCAAAATAGAAAACATGACGATTGAATCCAATTCCTCTAATCTACCAACCCCAGAAGCAGACCCCGAAAATGATTTGCAGCCGGATGACTTTGACGGGAGTACAAATGAGAAGAACCTAAGCTCAGAAGCACTAGCGGCACAACAAGCACTAGCGGCGATCGCTTCTTTGCAATCTCCACAACATACAACTGCTTTACAACAAGCCCGTTCTGACTTCAAGCAACCCATTACGAAGCAATCCACAGTTAAGCCGAGGGCATTGCTGATTATTTTAATAGCGATCGCCATCACATTCATCGGAATTATCCTCAATAACTGGATCGTTGGCATTATCGGAACGCTGATAACTTTGCTGTTATCCTTAGCCATATTATTGCCTTGGTTCCAAGAAGTTTTAAACGAGTGGTTTTCACCCCAAGAACGCACTCTGTTTGTGGCTTTTTTGGGATTACTAGTAGCCATCATCGGCTTGATTAGGTTCACAGGTGTGAGCGATCGCTTACTTGCTTTAGGGCGCAAAATTAACTGGGATATTGCTGGTAGCCTAGCAGAATGGTTTGGCGCTTTGGGACAAATTCTCATCGCCATCATTGCCGTTTATGTAGCTTGGCGGCAATATGTTATTTCCAAAGACTTGACAATTCAGCAAAATATGCTGACGATTCAGCAAAATATTATCACCCAGCAACAGACAATTGATTCCTATTTCCAAGGCGTTTCAGACTTGGTGTTAGATGAAGAAGGGCTATTAGAAGATTGGCCTCAAGAAAGAGCGATCGCTGAAGGACGCACGGCGGCAATTTTGAGTAGTGTTGATAGCAGTGGTAAAGCGAAAATTCTCCGTTTTCTCTCACGTTCTAAGTTATTGTCACCTCTAAAACGCGATGGTCGATTAGGTCGAGCCATTTTCAACGGAAGTGGCGGATATGCAGAAGACCGCCTAGAAGGTGTGCGCGTCATTGATTTAGGCGTCATGTTAGCCGCAGCAGACCTTTCTGGTACTGATTTACGTTGGACTGATCTGAGCGAAGCTAATCTTGTCCGCGCTAATCTGAGCGGTTGTGATTTAGTAAAAGCCAACCTCTCCCGCACTATTTTATATAGTGCTAATCTTAGCGATGCCGACATTAACGGCATTCGCCTATTCTACGGTGTAGTGGATAAAGCATCACCCCGCAGTCGGACTGAACCCCCAGATTATGAAACCGGCGAACAAACCGGCGCTGTAGTGGAAAATGCCGATTTCAGTAATGTGCAACGGATGTCTGAGTCTGCACGTTGCTACTGTTGTGCTTGGGGTGGTGAAAAAACTAGAGCTACTATTCCTGGTGGTTGTGAAGGTATTCCTAATAAGTTGGGAAGATAGTTATAAGACTAGATAAAAAATTAGTTAGCCGCGTTAAAAATCTGTTGTGCAGTTAAATTTAATTGGGGAAAAGTAGGTGATGAAATCGCTGTATTGCCTTGAAAAGGTGTCATTTGATATTCACCATCAACTAATTCGCATACAAAAATAGTCGGTTGTTTGGGATTACCGATGAACTTTCTCGCACCCAATGCAGCATAATCAGCAATCCAATATTCGGGAATGCCCATTTCTTCATAATCCCCAAGCTTATTGTAGTAATCATCTCGCCAGTTGCTTGAAACAACTTCAATAACTATTGGAACTGATGCGGCTTGGCTTACTGTTGACTGTTTTTGAAAAAGCGGTTCATTGTCAAGATTATCAAGATTTAGCAGCAACACATCAGGCGAATAAGCAGATTCGGCAGAAGGAGTTTGGATAAATGAAGTTTTGGGTATAGTGTAGGGAAGATTCATGCGATCAAACTCGACAGTTAGCTTATGGGCTAT
>NZ_JADEXF010000734.1 GCF_015207245.1 Nostoc cf. edaphicum LEGE 07299 | reverse complement strand
CAATTACCTGCCCAGCTTTGACGCGATCGCCTTCTTTCACCAATAGTTGCTCTACCCGATTTCCTTCATTAGAAGAAGGCGCTGACAGTTTTATTATTTCTCCCTTTGGTTCTAACCGCCCTAATGCTGTTACTGTTTTTACCACAGGCTGAACTGCTACTGGTGCTTTTTGCTTTTCATTAGCTGTAGCCTGAAGCTTCATGACTGTATAAACACTGATTGCACCTATTGCTAGAGATGCAATTATTGCAAGTAGAAGAGGCGATCGCAAAAGATTCTGAGAAGACCTCAAACCCTCTGAATTCCTGTTTTCCCTCATCCTATTCCCCCTTAACACCAGTAGCAACCTGTACTAAACTGTCCAGTTCAATTTATGTTAAACTAAACGGACTAGTTTAGTCAATAGGACACAACTAAAATTGTCAATCAATTTGCAAAGGCATTATGCAAGGAAATGCTATTTCTGCCCCCCTTTTACTGAGCGCAGTCGTTGGCGTGGTCACTGAGCGCGAAGTGCAGCCTCTATTTGCGACACGCTGCGCGAACGTAGAGAAGTATGCCCCCTTCAACGAAGGGCATATTTATTTTCGCCATTTTGGGCTGGGGCATTTTGCAGCATCTATTAATATTGTTGATAAGAAAGGATAATTAATAAATGGTACGCATCAAAACTGACGAAGTTGATCGAGATAATTCCGTTGATAAAGTAGAGCAAATTCTGCAAGGTGCAATGCAAGAGTTTCTCCAAAATGGCTATGCTGGTACAAGCATGGATCGGGTAGCAGTAGCGGCAGGTGTTTCTAAAGCGACAGTCTACAGCCACTTTCAAGATAAAGAAGGACTTTTTAAAGTACTGTTAGAGCAACTGACAAGTAAAAAGAATAGCTCCATTTTTGGCACAGAACCGATTGAAGGAGAACCAGCCACTATACTGCGCCAAGTAGTCACCAAAGCATTAGATCAAATGCTTAACGACAAAGAACATAGTGCATTTATGCGAGTACTAATCGGGGAATCTGGGCGTTTTCCTGAGTTAGCTCAAATTTGTGTTCGGGTGATGATTAAGCCAGTAGCGGAAACTCTCACTCACTACTTGGCGGCTCCAGAATTAAAGATACCCGATCCAGAGGCGACAGCGAGAATTCTCTTAGGAGCATTGGTGCATTTTCATATTACTCAAAATGTGATGCATGGACAGGACATTGTACCAATGGAAAGCGAGCGCCTGATTAATGCCTTGACACACTTAATCACTAAATGCGCCGATTAGATTAGCTATTTCACAACGCTTGTTCGGTCGGAAGGTCAAATATCACCTTGATTAAGATCGTATCCGTCAAATTACCCATAATAAAAGTACCCCACCTCTAACCCCCTGACAGGAAGAGTTAAAGCACAGCTTTGGCTCTTTGGGGTTCTGCGGGTTTAATAAGTAATCAAGCAGACATCATATAACTTAACGCTGGGAAATTTGACCCGTATTTGTCATAAGTGAGAAATCCAGGGGCAGGATACAATAAGCAAAGGATACGTTTAATTAATACGGATTGCAAAAGTTTACTTGGCGTGAAAACCTTAAAAGGGTATCAGCTAATTATTAAAAAACTGCTGGCCAATATCTCTTCAAAATTGGCTAACCTCCCGTAGTTATGCTTATAAGTCTTCGGATGGCATACTTTAACAATATTAACAATAGTTAATAAACAAGCTCTAACAAAAATATGGCTACTGAAAACCTTCTGCTCGCCGCCCTGCCCCGCGACATATACAAGCAGATAGAAAACAAAATGCATGAGGTAGAGCTTTCATACGGTGAGATACTCAACCGACCCGGCGAAACCATCGAAGAAGTCTACTTCCCTCTCACCTGCCTAATCTCAGTCACCATCACAATGATGGACGGTAGCACGGTTGAAGCTGGAGTGGTTGGAAGCCGGGAGATGGTAGGGATCAACGCCTTCATGGGCGGGAGCGAGACGACGCAGACCGAGTACATCGTTCAGGTTCCTGGCAACGCCGTGAAAATGAAGGCACATCTGCTGCTCCATGAGTTTGACACCAATAAGTCGCTGCGGGACGTGATGCTGAAATACACGCAGGCTTATATCGCGCAAATCTCGCAGAATGTTGCCTGCAACCGCACTCATACTATAGAAAAACGCATGGCCCGTTGGTTGCTTGAGTCCAGTGACCGTCTCTACTCGGATGAACTGATCCTGTCCCATGAGTTCCTCTCCCATATGCTAGGCGTGCGCCGTTCTGGCATCACCGAAACGGCCCATCTCTTGGAGAAGAAAGGTCTGATCAAATGCAGCCGAAAGAAAATCCAAACCATTGATCGGCAGGGACTAGAAGAGGCTTCTTGTGAGTGTTATGGGGTAATTAAAAAAGAATACGATCGCCTGCTAAAGTTTAAGCTAGAGAAATAACAAATAAAGTCCTTCTCACCTTTCTAGCGACAATAGAGGCTGGTACGAGACGTGATGAATGTCGCGCACCATCCAGCGCAAGCCTGTTAACTTGCCTTTAGCATCGCGGATAGGAGCTACAGTCATAGCAGCCTCAAAAGGCTCACAGTCACGGGGCTGTATGCGTAATATCCACTCTTGCATATAGTCACACTCAGAACTGTGCATCTGGTTTAGTTGGGAACGAAACGCCTGACGTTCTTCTACTGCAATGAAACAAGCCAATGGTTTGTTTACCAAAAATTGCTGTTGAAGATTGAACAGTGTGGCAGTGGCACAATTAGCTGACTGAATTTTTCCTTGTGTGTCAGTCACCAAGTAAGCATTTGGTATGAACTCGAACAGGTCTTGGTAGCGCTTGTATTCCTCTCTAAGCCGTGCTTGTACATTTCCTAATTTTTGAGTTTGCTCGAATAGCTTCTGTGTAGCTATCTCTAGTATTTTTGAAGCAGTATCAAGTTCCTTCAAGGCTGCTAGCAGCAAATTGGCTTCTGGCTGTACTGTGGTGTTCGCATCTTGGTACAAGTTAGCTAAACGCCCTTGCAGTGACTCTAACTGCTGGGGAAACATATCTAGATTCATTATCAATTCAGGTGACATCTAAGTTTTAATCCCTGAATAGAAAGAGACTGTTAACCAATTCCTAATGGGTTTTATCCCACCAATCGTTCATTACTGGCTAAAACCCAATAACGAGAAGCTAAGGGATATTGCCATCCAAGAATTTGCTCCCAAGTTTCTTAGACGTTCGGGATTGCCTATATTTGAGTATTGTTTAAAGTTTAAAAAACTTTGCCGCTTCCAGTCAGTACGATTTCGTACAATATTATGTAA
>NZ_JADEXF010000733.1 GCF_015207245.1 Nostoc cf. edaphicum LEGE 07299 | reverse complement strand
TGTATGTGTCAGAAAATCAGTTATGTTCATTGGTTTGAGGAGATGATGTCATGTTGACTATTTTGGACTTTTTAGAGTTAGTGTAATTAAATATGTAAAGTTTTGTATCAAGATTCAACATTTCTGACATAACTATAAATAAAATTCGATCGCATACTCAAATAAACGCAAGTATAAAAAAAAATAATGCTTTGCTATGCAATAATTTTCCACTGGAGCAAAGAAGAAAAATTTATAATTAAATGCCTAAATAAAGCAATTGCTCACTCTTTCAAAACAGGCGATGTCTAACGGCAAGCCGCTACGCGCCTACGCTTTATTTTTGAGATTTTCTGAAAGGCGATCGCACCTCATCAACTATCGAAGCATAAAATTAAAGCATGACTATTCATAAAACAGATATGCTAAAAACGCTTTGGGCTACTGTTCGGGAAGGAAAAATCGAATTGCTGGAGTCAGAGGAATTACCGGAAGGAACAAAAGTGCTAGTGACGCTGCTTCCTGATGATGAAACTGAATTTTGGCTTCAAACCAGTCAAACATCACTCTCATCAGTTTGGGATAACGCAGAGGATGATGTTTATGCCGAACTACTCTAAAAATGACATCATTTTGGTTCAGTATCCCTTTTCAGATTTGTCCAGTTCAAAAGTTAGACCTGCTGTTGTTGTAAGTGCGCCACACGTTTCTCAAGACATTTTAATCACGCCTTTGACGAGCAAAACTGGAGCATTGCTAGAAGGTGAGTTTGTCTTGTCTGAATGGGCAGCAGCAGGGCTAAACGTGGCTACAGCAGTCAAGAGAGGTTTATACACAGTGCATAAAAGCTTAGTTGTCAAAGTGATTGGCAAGTTAGCTGATGCTGATGCTGAACTTTTAGAGCAATCTTTGCGGTGTTGGTTGGGGTTGTCTTAGTATTCGCAACTTTGCAAAATTGAGAATTGAATGTTTAAACAAAGCTTAGGCGTAGCCCGTCGTAGACATTGCACTCACTCTTCCACAACAGGCGATGTTTAACGACAAGCCGCTAGGCGTCTACGCTTTATTTTTGAGGTTTTCTGCAAAGCGTAGGCGTAGCCCGTCGTAGACATCGCTCTATTGGGCATCAAAGCAATGCAGCCTTTGATTGGATGGAGAAAATCTTGTCCGCTATATTTAAGATGTTACCAGTTGCTTCCTCACTCCAAGTTAATCAGTATGGATATCACAGCTACTTTGAACGAAATCGCAACTCTCAGTGTTGAAGATAGAATCCGTATTGTGCAGGCAATTTGGGATAGCATCGCAGCAGAGCAAGTTTACCCTATTTAACCGATGCACAAAAGCAAGAACTCGATCGTCGAACTGCTGACTATGATTCAAATCCAGATAATGTGCTGACTTGGGAGGAAATTAAAGCATCAATTAAGGGGCAGCAATGAATTATGTCCTGGTGTTTCGCCCGGAGGTTCGAGAAGAGCGCACAGTTGGTACGAGAGCCAGAAACCCGGTCTGGGTGAAGAGTTTTTAGACTGTGTAGACGAAACGGTGAATCGAATTTTTCAGATGCCAGAATCCTATGTAATTGTCTATGGTGATATTCGACGAGCAGTAGTGCGGTGATTTCCCTATGCTGTGTACTATCGAATTGTGTCGAGTCGAGTAATAGTGACGGCAATTTTTCATGGTCGCAGAGATCCAAAATCGTGGGAGACGCGAACCTAACACTATAATTACGGGCGATGTCTAGCGACAAGCCGCTACGCATCTACGCTTTATTTTTGAGGTTTTCTGTAAGGCGATCGCCTTAAATGGCATCATACAATCAGCGATCGCAACATACAAAAAAGAATCAGAATAACTATTGTAATCGCGCTCACTCTTTCACAACAGGCGATGTCTGACGACTAGCCCGGAGCTTTCGGAGTCTCCGGCTTTGCGCTACGCGTCTACGCTTTGTTTTTGAGAATTTCTGCGTTGATATCTTCTTTCGAGGGTTCTGTCTATTAACTTGAGTGCTAGTTTAGGTTTTTTCTCAAATTCTGGATCTTGTTTGCCTTCTGTTAAAGAATTAGCGTGCTGATATAACTCTATATCTAATGGCAAGCTTTTTCTTCCATCATATAAATGAGTTGTTACTACTACTATTCCATTATCTGTTTTACCTATTTCTCCAATGTACAGAATCCTACTCCATCCGTAAAATTACCACTTTTTCGATGACCAGAATCATCAATTATTAAGCTAAATCCTCTACTAATCCTCGTTTGACTACACTTGTTCATGATCTCTAAACGACACTCGTTGACCCTATAACTAGACCAAGGTGCCTCAGTTAAGAAGTGGTGTAATCGGTGATAAGTCACTCCTACGGCGTTCTCTGCCATTTGAAATAGATTTTTTCTCTCACTTTACCCAATAATCCCCCTAAATAGTGTCTAAACTCTCTTTTTTGAGCCTTATGAGTAAACACATTGTCAAATCGTTGACACCATCTTTCAAAGCACGGAGGCATGGCTGCGGGGGTAGTTTCTTTCATCAGCTTTTTTCAACGTGAAAGCTATGCTGAGATAGCATTATACTCTTTTTTACTCTCCTATTTTGTCTAAGTCCCGTTAGTGTACTTTTGTCCGTCTGTTCATATAGAAGGGTTGCTAGTTCTTTTAAGCAGGCTTCTAGACGTGCTTGTTTTTCAGGTGTCATGTTTTAGATGGGCGGTTTAGGTATTTCCCTACATTCTCCCAACAACTGGTATATCTGCCAAAGAGGGATGCTCCCTCAATAACAAACAACGTCAGATTTTAGAGTTAATTTTTACAAATCCTGTACCATCTAATATTCTTTGGAAAGATATTGAAAGTTTATTTATAGCTCTCGGTGCTGATATTACTCAAGGTAGAGGTTCGCGGGTTCGTGTGAAATTAAATGATGTGAAAGCTGTTTTTCACGAACCGCATCCTCAAAATGAGACAGATAAAGGAGCAGTCAAATCTGTTAGAGACTTTTTAATTAAGGCAGGATTTGAAATATGATGACTTATAAAGGATACACAGCTAGTATAGAAGTAGATGTAGAAGCGGGAATACTTTTTGGTCAAGTCCTAGATATTAATGACGTAATTACCTTTAAGGCAAAAACTGTAGACGAAGCGCGTCAAGAATTTCAAATTTCTGTTGATGATTATCTTGCTTTCTGCGAAGAACTAGGAGAGGAGCCTGATAAACCATTCTCTGGTAAACTTCCATTCCGCACAACTCCAGAACACCACCGCAAAATATTTATTGCTGCTAAAAAGGCTGGCAAAAGCATAAATGCTGTCCCTGA
>NZ_JADEXF010000732.1 GCF_015207245.1 Nostoc cf. edaphicum LEGE 07299 | reverse complement strand
ATATTACTCCCAGCTAAAACCTGTCGTGGTTCCGGGTGAATTTTGATTAAAGCTGGCGTTGCTACCAATTTAAAGTGTTCTGCTAAGTAAGGTTGTTGACCAACATCAATAGTTTGAAGTTCAAAACTGTACTCAGCCTGCAACTCTTTTAAGTAAGCACGTATTCGCTGCACCTGTTGGCGGGACTTGGGGCGTCCATCGACAAACAGTAACAGCTGGAGTGGAGCTTCAGAATAAATAGGCTGATCCTGGGAAACTTGCATGTAATCGTGTTTCAGCACTGGTAACAACCCGGTGACGCTTTACAGAAAGTAAAAAGGACTGACGGTTGTCGATGGTCGTTGTTTTTTCTTCTTAATATCTATTTTAGATTTTCAGACTCCTATCCGATCTGCGTTTTTGACATCAGACATATCTTATTCAGCCTTTTGCTCCCGTTTGGTTAACTTTATCTCCAAGAAACACCAAGCCCCTTGAATATAAGTCTTAATTTGCCCTGAATCAAAAATTTTCGTCAGAGCCAGCAGGTGAAAGGTTTAATGCTATGTCAAATCGGCTAGTGCAGCACTATGTCAATTTGAGTACTCGCTTTCAGCAAGCGATCGCCCAAGAAAACACAGATGCTAATTGTATCTAATCTATCAGGAAGCTGTTAACTGTTCAGACCAAGTTTGTAGAGGTTTTTTCAACCGCCAGTGCATTTGATGAAGTGTCTTTTTCGCCTCAAGCCAATCATTAACTAGGATTGGGAAAAACAGCCATAGATAACTATGTACTACTTCTATAACTTGCGAAGCGCACCTTCCAGCTTTCCTAAAAGAACCACAGCCCTATCCCAGAATAACAGGGGATGGGTTGATTGAGGGAAAGTTTTGGATAGGCGATGCCTACGGCGGTAAACTACGCACTTTTAGACGAAGCACTCACTGCTTTTGAGGCTGTCAGGAAACCCCTGACTACAGCACAAGTAGCACTTTCTCCAGAAAATCAATTTAGAAATACTAGGGAAACTGCTGCGACTCCTGACTGCTTTACCTATTTACCCCAGTCGCCAATAAGAACGAACTTACGCTAATTTCCTGGAATTGTTTAACACTGGCATTTTCCAGAGATTGCCTTACTCACCTTACCATCGTCAGATGAATAATTTCCAGAATCGATTGTCAGCCTGTGTTAGTGAACTCGATTTATTCCCCTCTTTGGGTGAGGCTAAGGGGGGCTTTATTCCTAGTCTATCACTTCAGTTGCTTGGCGCAGGCAATGCCTGCCGTAGGCATCGCATTACAACTAGTGCATCTGGAAGTAGATTTAAGCTTTTGCTAGCTAAACTGTTTTTTGACCAGTTATCAATCAGTTATCTGCTTTACAACTTGGATGTTTAGATAACTCTCTAAAAGATTGGTTCACAATCTAGTATCGATCGGTTTGTAGTCGGTGGCTCTAGTCCTCATCTAAATACTAAAGTCCTGACTACGAACTCTCAAATTATAAAACTCTTATCTAGCAAGTATTTCAGGTTTATTTATGTTTTTTCCCAAAAATGTTAGTTTTCCAGAATTTTAGGGAACTCTATAAATAAGCATAGGAATTATCAAAACCTAATGGCTGTAAAACGAAGACAATACGGTAGCTTTTGCTACCGTTTACTCATTTTTAGAGATATCATCACCAAAATAGACATTTAGGAAGAAGACGTAGTAAGTCGGTAGTGTCTTTTAGTGATATGAAAAGTCAGAGGAGAGCAGGGGAATAAAGGAAAATAACCATGTCCCATGCCTCATTCCCATTTAATGGACAGTCTGCGCTAGGGTAGGAATTGAAACTCAATTTGTGATTCCCTGTGCTTCCCTGTAAACGTCCAGCTGTATTTCTAATTTGGGCTGTTATACTCACTTCGTTAACAGCCTGTGCTAATAGTCCTGTCGCCAAAAACCTTGAGGAATCTTTGGCGGCAGATCCGAAACTGCAAAGCAATCCAGTTGTCTTTGGAGAATCTCAGAGTAACCAACCGCAAGCACAGCAAAACGAATCAACTGTTCAGTTACCAGCTGATTTTCCTAAAGATATCCCATTATATTCCAATGTCAAACTACAGGAAGTTACACCTGCTAGCGGCTCAGAAAACAAAATCTCAACTCGTTGGTTAAGTTCTGATCCCAGTAATTTTATTGCTAGTTTTTATCGCAGCCAGTTTCAAACAAATAACTGGCAGATTTTACAACAGCCAACAGATGATGATACAGGAGGCGCTTTTGAGGCACGTCGCAACGATTTGCTGTTGAAGGTTTCCATTCAGCCCAAATCAGTTACTAGCGCCACACCTAATCAACCCCAAACAGCCACTGAATTACTGATTGATTACGTACCGAATAGTACTGCAACAGCACAACCTACTTCAACTACAAATCCTAACGAAACTGCTAACGCCGTTCCTCAACCGGGAAATTCACAGTTCATTGGCCCAATACCACCCACAAACTTGGCAGCACAGCCACCAAGCACAGCTAATAACCAAACAATCCCTACAGATACCTCTAAATCTCAGGTATTTAACGATCTGAATAAGGCACCACAAGAATGGCGGCAACATATCCAAGACTTGGCTGCATTAGGTGTTTTATCTATAGAAGCAAAGACAACTAAGAGCAACTCCACTACCACAACTAATCAGTTTGAACCCAGTAAAATCGTTACACATCGGGAATATGCCCGTTGGCTAATTGCTGCTAACAATGCTGTATATGCCAACAATCCAGCTAAACAGATTCGTTTGGCATCAGAAAGTACTCAACCAGCTTTTAGTGATGTGTCAGCAAAAGACCCTGATTTCCCGGCAATTCAGGGATTAGCCGAAGCTGGCTTAATTCCTAGTCCTTTGTCTGGAGATTCTACAGTAGTTTTATTTCGTCCTGATGCACCTCTAACGCGGGAACAGTTGCTGCTGTGGAAATTACCCTTAGATAGTCGCCAAGCTTTACCCTCTGCTAACTTAGATGCGGTTAAACAAACCTGGGGTTTCCAAGACGCAGCGAAAATTGACCCCAAGGCTTTAAGAGCAGTGTTGGCGGATTATCAGAATGGCGAACAATCGAATATTCGGCGGGTGTTTGGTTATACGACTCTGTTTCAACCCAAAAAACCAGTAACTCGTGCTGAGGCTGCTACGGCTTTGTGGTATTTCGGTAGTCAGGGTGAGGGTGTTTCGGCTACTGAGGCTTTGAAATTAAAGCAAAGTTAAAGCTATGCCTACGACGGTCTACCTAATTTAGTTGCGGTTAGTCCAGCATCAGCATAAAAATAGGCAATTC
>NZ_JADEXF010000731.1 GCF_015207245.1 Nostoc cf. edaphicum LEGE 07299 | reverse complement strand
AGATATATCACTGATTTTTATTGTCACGAAAAATTACTATTATCTCAGTATTCTCCGCCAACCCCGCAGTGCTTGGACTTATAAAGTAGAACTACGTCCGTGGGTAGAGAACTTCTAAGCTAAACAATTGTTACAAAAATAGTTTTGCAGGTATGAAAATTGATTTTGGTGCAACTGCTACTGACTATGCAAAACACCGGGCTGGCTTTCCCAGTTCATTATTTAACAAACTGTCTGAATATGGTATAGGTTTACCAGGGCAGAATATTGTTGACCTCGGCACAGGAACACTAGCGCGCGGGTTTGCCGATAGAGGTGCTTATGTAATTGGCATAGATCCATCAGCCTCACTGTTAGAACAAGCAAGACAGTTAAGCGAAGCTGTCCAACTAAAAGTAGATTATCGAGTCGCAACTGCCGAGAATACCGAGTTACCAGACGCCAGTGCGGATGTGGTGACAGCGGGACAATGTTGGCATTGGTTTGACCGTCCGCGGGTCGTCCAGGAAATTATTCGCATATTGAGAGGAAATGGCTTGATCGCGATCGCACATTTTGATTGGATACCCTTAAAAGGTAATGTAGTTCAAGCAACGGAACGACTGATCAAAGCTCATAATCCCGTGTGGAATTTGGACGGCGGTAATGGATTGTATCCCCAGTGGTTACAAGATATTGGCGAAGGAGGTTTTCGAGAAATCCGCACATTCTCTTATGATGTATTTGTCTCTTATACACACGAAGACTGGCGGGGACGAATTCGAGCGAGTGCTGGTGTGGGAGCCAGTTTGACACCAGAAAAAGTAGAAGTATTTGACCAGGAATTGGCAACATTGCTCGAAACACAATATCCTACACCAATTCTTCAGGTTCACCATAGAGTTTGGGCTGCGATCGCAAAAGCACCACAATCTAATTCGTAATACTTCTCTACGAGAGGCTGCGCCAACGGCTACGCTCAGTACAAATTCGTAATTCGTAATTCGTAATTAAGAGATGTCTCTAACACACTATTAACCTACAAAACAATCGCACAATTTTAGGAAAATAACCATGATTGAACTTTACTATTGGGCAACTCCAAACGGTCATAAAATCACGATTTTCTTGGAAGAAGTCGGCTTACCATACACTATAATTCCTGTGAATATTGCGGCTGGGGATCAATTTAAGCCAGAATTTCTAAAGATTTCTCCTAACAATCGTATGCCTGCGATCGTTGACCACGAGCCAGCAGATGGAGGTGCGCCAATTTCGGTATTTGAGTCTGGGGCAATCTTGCTATATTTGGCAGAAAAAATCGGCAAATTAATCCCCCAAGATTTACGTAATCGCACTCAAGTTTTAGAATGGTTGTTCTGGCAAATGGCAGGATTAGGGCCAATGGCGGGACAAAATCATCACTTTAGTACTTATGCTCCCGAAAAGATTGAATATGCTATTAAACGCTACGTGAATGAGACAGGACGTTTATATGCAGTGCTGAATAAGCAACTAGCAGATAGAGAATTTGTCGCTGGCGATTATTCCATCGCCGATATTGCTGCTTATCCCTGGATAGTGCCCCATGAACTCCAAAGTCAAAACCTAGAGGATTTTCCTCATGTTAAACGCTGGTTTGAGACAATTAAAGCTCGTCCAGCAACAATTCGCGCCTACGAGAAAGCCGAAGCATTGAAAACTGAAGCGCTCGATCCAGATAAGTTACGAAATTTGTTATTTAACCAGTCGGCGAAAACTATTCAGCCTTGAGCCTTTTGAATTGTTACTGTGGCGATCGCTAATTTAGCTCTAACCCCAGATCATCAGTCGCAACTATGAGCAACGATTTCTTACTATCTTCCTTTCCTCAATTAGAAACAGAAAGGCTCCTTCTTCGTGAGACAACGTTACAGGATGCTGAGGTTATCTTTGCTATATTCTCCGATCCGAGCGTGACTCAGTTTCACGATCTTGATACCTTTACTTCTATTAAAGAAGCGATCGCTGTCATTGAACGTAGAGCCAAGAGGTTTGAGCGAGGAGATGGAATTCGCTGGGTAATTATCCGTAAGCAAGACAACGTTTTGATTGGTTCTTGTGGGTTTACCTGGAACTCACAAGAACACTCAGCCGAAGTCGGTTATGAGCTTGCCAGTACTTTTTGGAGACAAGGTATCATGACTGAGGCGGTGAGTACTATCTTGCAATTTGGGTTTGAGAAAATGGGTTTGCGTTTTGTTATTGCCCACGTCATGCTGGAAAATATCGCTTCTAAAAAGTTGCTAGAAAAGTTAGGTTTTCACAGTCAGGGTATACAGAAACAGTATACCTTCTTCAAAGGGCAATATCACGATCTGGAGCAATTTGTGCTTAAAAATAAAAAACTAAGTGAGTAAGTTAGCAATAGATACAGCCTGATATTGAGTTTAGTTTCTCAGTTCGAGATTGCTGACCGACATAGATTCATGATACAGAGCGACTAAATTTATTTCTGAGTATTATTAATTTTGAATTTTGAATTTTGAATTTTGAATTCGGAGCCAAGCGACGTGACTTGCGCCTGTAATTTTCCTTCAACTTGAAACGGTAGTTGATGATAGTTGTTAGGTTCATATTCTGGTGTCACTTCCCAATCATATCGTTGTAGCAATGTTGCCAAAAAAATCTTCATTTCCATCTTGGCAAACTCTATTCCAATACATATATGTTCGCCACCACCAAAACCAATTAAAGCAAAGGAGTCTTTTTTATCTTCTTCGCGGGGAGGGGCAAAGCGTTCTGGATCAAAACTTTCTGGGTTAGTATAAATCTCGCTCATGCGATGCGTTAATCCTTGAGCAACAATCACCACCCAACCGGGAGGAATGCGATAACCTGCGTATTCAATTTCTTTTACAACTCCCCGAAACAGCACTACACCTGCGGGATTGTAAAGTCGTTCTATTTCTTTGAAAAAATAAGTCATTTGATTAAGTTGCTTGAGGTGTCCCAAGTTCAAAGGTTCATCTTTGACAACTTCTGTAAGTTCTTGGCGGAGTTTCTCACGCCATTGCGGACGCGCTGCCAATTCAACCATTGCCCACGTTAAGGATGTAGCAGTAGTGAAATGCGCTGCATTTAATAAGTGTATGAGTTCATCTACGATCTGCGACTGGGCAAAAGCATTTTCCTCTTCACCTAATGCTGCCAAAAACAATCCTAATACATCACAAGATTCTTCTAAGTTGCCTTGAAGTTTACGTTCGCTGATAATTTTTTCTAAGAAAGCTTTCAATTGACGACGAGCATTTTGGGAACGACCATATTTTGTGAATGGTATATCTAAGCG
>NZ_JADEXF010000730.1 GCF_015207245.1 Nostoc cf. edaphicum LEGE 07299 | reverse complement strand
ATTCTTTATTTGTCATTAAACATTAGCTACTTTGCCGCAAAAATGATAATATTTTTAATTTTGGATAAATCCTATAGTAACTTTAATATAAACAAACATATAATTGCATTATTTATGGCACAGTATTTAGTAAAACAAACCTTGTAAAAATAAATAAAATAACAGATTATAGTAATGGGATGAGGCAATTCAAAGCCTAATCCTTACTAAATGAAATAAATTTACTTAGGAGTACATTGATAAATGGCTAGCATTACTATCTCTGAACTGCGTCCTACTGGTTACGAACTGTTTTCTGATTCTGAAACTTTTATGACAGATTTGGTTGACAGCGAACTTGACATTATGGGTGGTCTAGCAGCTGCATCCGGATGCGGATCGGCACTTTTGTGTTGTATTACTAGAGCAGAAGTACAGGCAGAAATGATGATTTGAAGAATGCTCTAACAAGGATTCTTCTTTCTCACTTGCTTTGAAAGCTCCCCTAATGGCAATATTTCTGTAAAATTGGAATATATCTGAAGCAAAATACCTATTTTGATCAGTGTCAAATTATTCTGATTTAATGCTGTAAATGTGAACAAAATACCCCTTCAATTAAGGGGTATTAATTTTATAATTAAACTATTTTTTGGAAAAACTTTATTAGCGCTAAGAGAAGTGCTAACTGAATTTACTAACTTTTTATATAGACTACAAATCTGCTTTAATTATTGAGTTATTTCAACAAGTCAATAAAAAATAATCAGATACATAAAATTACTCCCTTTCTACTCGAAAATTACCTTTGTCGTAATGTTTAGCCGTAACGGAACCATCATGCAAATACTAGATTCTATTCAAACTCAACAGCTAAATTCCGCTTCTTCTCAGGTGCTGGATACTCTGCAAAATATTGTCAGCAACGTTCAGATCCAGCCTAACTTCTATATTAGCCATCCAGATTACAAACCCTTGAAACTTCCTGCTGAAGTGGTAAAACGCTTTCAGGGAATACCTTTGAACCTTCAGAGTAAGTATCTTAACCTGCAACTGCAAAGGTTTCTCTACGGCATCTACTACAACGGCTCCCTGCGAACTGTCCTTACACTAGATGCAAATTCAACTAATTTGTCACTTTACCAAAATTTAGAGAACAATACATTGTTAGGGGTAAACATGGAGTTTATCCAGCTATTGCACGAAAGCAATGCTGGAGAAGGCTACTTTAGCCCAGGTTGGTATGTACTGAGGCAAGAAAGCGATGGCCGTCTTGCAGTGAAAAAAGACGGTCTAACCCTACACATTGAGCGCGATCGCCATTTACAACTAGCAGATCGCTCAACTACTCTAGGTAAATTGGTTTCAATCCGGTTACCACGTAATTTGGTTCAAAACGGCTTCTATGTCGCAGTGAGCAATGTAGGTGCGGTAAATCCCGGAAATCCAGACAGTCATTCGGGAGTAGTGCGAATTTACTTTAATTTCAGCCCCCCTGGCGCAGTTGCCATAATGAGAACTATCACGCAGCAGCTGAACGAAATAAAAGTTCCCTTTGTCTTCAAAGTGCTATATAACCCTTCTGATTATGGTCGCTACGACTCAGGTGTTCTCTACTTTGAGCGAAACAACTACGAAGCAGTCCGGCAAGTTATTCAGATCATTTATGCAGAAAACCGATCACATTTTCGGATGGAAGTACCTTTGTTCACTAAAGTCCTTGCGCCTGGGTTAGCTTTAGCAGAAGAACCAGATTGCAAATTTTCTGCCCAGGAAAGTTTCGGGATGAACCGCTGCCAAATTGTCGCTCTTGGCTTGTTAGAAGCTTGGCAAAAAGGTGATTTTTCCCCAGAGGGTCGGATGGGTTCTATCCTCAAACACTTCTTAATTCTTGGGATTAATTTGCAGCGTTCTTATCTAAATAGCAACTCTGAGGACATCTATAGGCCGTTGGACTGCTCATACATTCTGTAAGCATGCCCTGTTTCATTGAGCTTTGTTGAATTTGTATTTTTAACTAAATCTCGTTTTCACTCTCTAATGTCTAATTCTTATAGCGAACTCATCCAAACCGCTCTAGAAAATTGCCAACGAGGTTCCAGGAAACCCATTCAGCTTCCACCAGGGAATCTTGACAGATCCTTCAGTCAAAAGCTGGTCACGCTCATGGAGTCCCGGTTGCCACTCACAGACAAGTTGCTGCTGCGTTGGTGTCAAGATGCTCTTCATCAAGCTCTAGTTGCCGCTCGTTGCGGACAAATTGTGATGGCTAAACAGTTCTTTACTAAGGCACGCACACCCCTTGAATCAGACACGCTTTCGATTGAGGGTGGTCTGATTTGCAAGTCCTTCCACGAGGTGGCGGAAGCCTACCTAGATTATCGTCAAAGTGCTTTTGACCAAGCTCGCACCAGGCTGTTTGAGGGATTAGCAATTGACGTGCTTTTGGAGGAAAAATATGGGTACGAGCTTCTTTATCTACATCGCCTCCAAATAGCACTCCATCTTGTGCGTATCGATGTAGCGTGCATGTGCTTCGAGTCTGCAATTGACCTTGCCTGTCGGCTTTTAAGCTATCTCGAAGGAGCGTCAGAGGCTTTACCACTCCCCGGTTCTTGGGGATCTAAGCGTGTTGCACTTCTACCACCAGAGCTTGCCGCTACGATGTTTGTACAAATAACCGATCAAGTCGCTCTCGCCTTGGCAGGAAAGAACCATCAGGTTACTCGTAACTTGTTTGCAGTTGTCTCCCATCATATGCAGTTACAAGCTGATGGCAATTGCCAGTGCCACCCGCGTTCTCACGCTTGGTTCCTGATTAAGCGGGCAGTTGTAAGTAACGATATTGCTACTTTTTTGGAAAGAGCATCCCACTTCCTGACTGAGGGACGCGCCGACACACCATTGCTGTGGTATGCGACGGTTGTCGATCTTGTCGCTCTCTGTGACGAACTCGCTCTCCCAGAGTCTGAATTGGTGAGGCAAGAGATTGCCAAAGATGCGGTCACATGGGAATACCTGCCACAACCGTTTTTAACCATACTCAGTGGCTATGCAAACAGCGGTACTTAGAGCGTCTCTACCTCAATCCTAACTATGAAGATATTCACACACACTATTAAACTAAGCCAACGGTGTGGAAAGTCCTGTCTAACTGTTGCCGAAAAACTAAAAGTTTAGCCTTGGGGATTAGCATTTAGGTTATTAAAGTCTAAGTGCTTAACAATTTCAAATTCTGCGCTTTGTTGCTTCAGCCATTCAGAAAACAAATCTGAAGCAATGTTCTGACGCAACTCATTATCTAATTGCGGTTGAATAATCTCCTCTACCAAAATC
>NZ_JADEXF010000729.1 GCF_015207245.1 Nostoc cf. edaphicum LEGE 07299 | reverse complement strand
TGCCTAATTATCAACAGTAAATATCTTAAAGCCTTATTTTTTTGTACAGACTACCTAATTTAGGATGATTGCATTTACGGACTATAGCCTAGCCACATCAAGGCTTTGAACGTTTTCGGAGATGTCTTTGGAATCTCAACCATCGGTTGATCTGAATCAAATGCTAATTCAGATTAAAAATGCTCAAGAACCATATTCTCTTGCACAGGCACAGCTGTTAAGAGCGCGAGGGTATTTAGACCCAGTAGAGCAGATGGCACAGGTGGCAGACATCCGCGAGAGAATACGCCAACGGGAGGAGCAAAGGCGGATGTATATCCAACAAATGAAGAAGCAATTACCTCAGCCAGTTCCTAATAAACAGCCTGTTAATAAATCGAGGGGATGATGTCATGTATGTCAAGTTTGCTGCTGCGATAATTTGCATAGCTTTATGTTCGCTCAATGTTGTAGCGGCAGTCAAACGTACCCCTATTCGTACTACCCTTGAAGGTTCAACTCGCACGACAGTTGAGATGATGCCATCTCCCAATTCAGGAGTGCATTGGATGAGTGCAGTTATATTTCTGGCTGGATTTGCTTGTTTTTTGGGCTGGGGAATTTCTGACTATAACAATGCAATTGAAGAAAGAGATGAATTGTCTGATAACTTCCCTAATCCCGGCAATCAACAACTTCATGTTGGTGTTTCTCATACTGATATTCAACCTTCTTTAATCCCCCCGGTATCACCTTCTTCTGGGATGAGATTAAATAGCGAGTTCTCTGCTAAGAATGTAGTCCAATTTTCTCCTCGTTCTAGTGTTTCTGGGTTAGGGCGAGTACATAGTAGCCAATTTCTTGAAGATGGAGTGCAAAATCAACCTGGAATGTTATCTCCAGAAGAGTTTTACACCCAACTTCAGGATGAAGATTTCTGGGAAGATACTAACTCCCAGGTAAATGATAAACCTGCCAGCTAGTTACTTAATTTGAGGTCATATTATGAGTAGAAATCAACGCCGCAACTTTGATGTTGATTATTCTGAAGGTGGAGCAATTGTGCCTGCAAACCGTTTGCAAAATATGTTGCAGCAGGTACAGCAACAAGGAGGAATAGTAAATCAGCAACCTAACGTTTCTCCCATGACTACTTATGAGACTCAGCCAGTAGAAGTTAGGTATATCAATGCACCTACTGCCTATAAGCCGAGGGTTCCTCAGATAGAGATTCCCTACATCGAGACTTGGAAAGCACATCGGCTGCATCCGCAAAACCCCTGGAGATTTGGCTGGTATCCAGTATATTTTTTATCTGATGTAATTAAATCTCCTGTGGGTGTAGCTGGTGTGGGAGTGTGGTTGTTAATAATGCTGTTGAATTTTTTCCTAAATGGCAGTTATACCGGGCCGGGGTATGCGTCTGGGAAGAAGATTGAAGTTGTACCCAAGGAAGTTCCCTCTTTTGCCCTGCCTGTGGTTAAGCAATTGGAATAATGTGGGTAAAAGCAATTTTTGGGTTCGTACTGCTGGTATGGATTGCAGATATTTTACAACCGGGATATTTGCAGTTTTATAACTGGCGTAATGCTGTGGCATTGGTACAAAAGCTTCAGTTTTCATCGTCGGCTGTTGTACCCACTGCTGCACCTGGCGTGAATATATCTTCTACTCCTGTTTCTACACGTTACTCCCCGCAAGTAAGGGAACCTGCAACATCCGGGGATGACCTAAATTCTTCTGATTGCCGTGTGGCTAGGAATGACTTTGAGGAAGTATTGAGTACTGCAAGGATTGGTTGTTGGCGGGTTTCTCCTGCTAATGCAAAAAGGCGTTGAGGCAATGCGAATAATCTTTGAAACTGACGGTGACAAGGAGGTTAGGAATTCAACTGTAACTAGTTTGGATGAGACGGTCGATACTAGTTCGAGTGCAAATTGGAGATATGCGATCGCAACCTCAGTTTTAATTGCAGCTATGGTCATTCCCCAGGTTTCTGGATGGATTGAATCTCAAGTGTTAGTCAAATCTCTCCAAAGTCTAATATTACCAAAAACTATTGGTAGTAATCAGGTTTTAAATAATGGTCGAATTGCCTTTCCTACTGCAGCTGGTACTCCTATTACCTCAGAGTTTGGTTGGCGGACACACCCCATTACGGGCGATCGCAAGTTTCACGCGGGTATTGATTTTGGTGCAGCAAAGGATACGCCAATTTATGCGGTTGATGCTGGACGAGTAGTTTTTGCGGGTGACAAGGGTGGTTATGGCAAAGCAGTTATTATTCAGCATCAGGGAAGTTTATCTACTCTGTACGGTCATGCCAGTCAGCTGTATGTACAGCAAGGACAACAAGTTGTGCGTGGGCAGATGATTGCAGCAGTAGGTAGTACGGGCTTTTCAACGGGGCCGCATTTGCATTTTGAAATTCGCTCTTATGGTGTAGCGCAGAACCCCCGTCCTTATTTACACAAGTATTTAGCAAATCGTTGAAGGTTATGAGTCGTGATACCTAAAACCCTGAATAAATCCGGTGCATATAAGCGTATAGCCAAATAAATTTGGCTTTCTTAAATCAGTCGAGATAAATCAGGTTGAGCCATGATAATCTATGAGTTCAAAGTCAAAGGGAAAGACAAGCAGTATCGTGCTATTGACGAAGCCATTCGCACCAGTCAATTCATCCAAAACAAATGTTTACGTTACTGGATGGATAATAAAAATGTGGGCAAGTATGACCTCAACAAATACTGTGCGATACTAGCTGCTGAATTTACCTTTGCTGATCAATTAAATTCAATGGCTCGGCAGTCGGCGGCGGAACGTTCTTGGAGCGCAATTAGTCGATTTTACAATAACTGCAAGAAAAAGATTAATGGTAAAAAGGGTTTCCCAAAGTTTAAGAAAAATTGCCGTTCAGTGGAGTACAAAACCTCTGGCTGGAAGCTTTCTAAAACTCGTAAAGCCATTAGTTTTTCAGATAAGAAAGGCATAGGAACACTCAATTTGAAGGGAACTTATGATCTTAATTACTACGACATTAAACAAATTAAGCGTGTCCGTTTAGTACGTCGCGCTGACGGTTACTACGCTCAGTTCGTACTTGATGTTGATGTTAAGGTTAAAACGCAGCCAACAAATCAAGTAGTTGGTATCGACTTAGGATTAAAGTATTTCATTGCTGATAGTAGAGGTAATGTAGAACCCTCGCCCCAGTTTTACCGCAAGTCGGAAAAGCAGTTAAATCGAGCTAATCGCAAAAAATCTAAGAAATTCAATCAAGCTAAAAATAAAGCCAAGCTTCGTCAGTCTAATAATTACTACAAAGCTAGAAAT
>NZ_JADEXF010000728.1 GCF_015207245.1 Nostoc cf. edaphicum LEGE 07299 | reverse complement strand
GCTATAAACTGCTAATAAATTATGGTTATCATTAACCCTTGCTTTCAGCCATTTGCTTGCGCCTTCTCGCATACCTTCACCGCCTAAAATTACGATGGTTGGTGCAGGGTAATAGTGCTGAATATTCATGTTCAAGTAAGGAAACTTTTCATCAACAGAACCGGGGCTTTCTTGCCATTTGCACTCGAAAATTAAACCAGATGGCATTGCAGATGAGCCGACAACATAAAAATCAACTTTCAGATAGGTATGATAAATTCCAGTTCCAATATAGACTTCTTTTCCATAACGTTTTGGCAATAAAGTAGCATTTAGTATAAATTCTTTTTGGACATAGTTCCCTACTTGGAAATAATGATGCCCATGCAAGATTGCTTCTACATTTGCTTCTAAAATATTCCCAGACTTATTTGCCCATCCGCCTTGAGTCAGAGCCATCTTCAATCCCTCTGCCAAAAGTCCTGCTTATTATAGGATTTCACAGAAGCAGTAAAAAAGGTTCAGTTGCTTAATATGAATTTTTGATTTTAGCTAAATCTGGTTGGATTAATAGGTAAAAAATCCGAATATATTAGTATTTTTGTACTAAACAAATACAAATGTATTAATAATTTAGGTAAGGAGTGAGTTACTAATTTAGATAATAGTTAAAATAATGGATTTATCTTTATTCTCAAAGACGAACTATTGCAAGCGACTACGCCACTTTTCTGGGTATTGGGAACAGTGGAAAACAGCGTAGATAATAATCTCCTGTTCATTAAACTCGTAAAAAACGACGTAGGGAAAACGCCTAATTTTAGCGCGGCGATAGGTTTCATGAACAATCTGGTATCTGCTGGGGTGACGCTGAATTAAATTCAGGCAGGCATCAATACATCGTAGGAACTCAGCGCCTAACCCAAATTCGTGCCCGTTGTACCAGTCATAAGCCTCAATAATGTCTAGTTGTGCGGCTATAAGGATAGTTAACTTGTCTAGCCATGACGTTGAGAGATTCTAGCTTTTACGTCTTCAACAACCTCTCTAATAATTGGAATTTAGCTTAGATAAATTTTAGTTATTTCGCCTTGATTTCAACCTGTCTGAGCTTCAGTATGACCGTTGCGGATAGACCATGCTATTTCTAAAAGTTGAGTCCAGCGCTTTTGCAGCTGTTTGGGGGTGCATTTGATGGCTTTGGCGATCGCAACGTCGTTTTCCCGTGCAGTTTTTAACTCTAATATTTGCTGTTGTTGTTCTGTGAGTTGATTTACAAAGATTTCCCACTGCTGGGAAGATAAACCCAATTTTTGCTCTAAACCCGCGCCTAACCATTGATGTACTAATTGCCAGTGGTGTTGCTTGGCAAACTTTTCTACGTGATATTTAAACCGTTGTTGGAGATAATCGCGCTGACGGCTAGTTAAACCGAGAATTTGGTCAATTTCTGGGGCTGAAAGGTCTTGAAGCTTCAAGCTGAGGTAGTTCATACAATCAGATTGACCTTGAGACTCCAAGTATTTCATCAATTCAGTGATGACGCGATCGCGTTCTGATTCTTCAGATGGATCGAAATTAGTTTGGGCGATCATTTGCGATCGCAGCTGTTGCACCGCCGAGTTGCGCTGGTAAGATTCTGCTTCTTCACCCTTAGCAGACTCTACCGCCATTTCAATATCCACGGTAGTTTCTTGGGGCTGGCGACGAGCAAAACCTTGGGCCCGCAAGATAATCAATTGCTGATTTGCACCACCAGGTAAATTGATCCGGCGTTTGGCATACTGTTCTGTAAAAGCCATGTATTCAGCTAATTGCAGCTGAGTACGCGGCGTGTGATTCTCTGGTAATTCGTTTTCTCTACGGAAAGCTTTAATCGCTTCGATATAAAATGCTTGTAAAAAATCTTCAATCAGGCTGTAACGAGCATCAAAGCCCAACTCAGAGCCGGACATAGTTACATGACGGTAAACCATAGCACCCAAATTGCTATGTAATTCCACCCGCCCTTGTTTGGAACCTAGTTGGTAGTAACGTAAGCACTTTTGCATCCGATGCCTTCCCAACGTCATCTGCCAGGACTTGATTTCCCCAGATGTTTGAATGCGGGAGCTTTTATCGCAAATGCGTTCTACTTCTACGGCTATGCGCTTTGCTAAAGCTTCTACACACTTGGGTGTTGCTTTCACTTGCGCTTGCATTTCCTCAGACAGCAATTGAATCAAGCGATCGCTGCTGCTATTTGAAAATTCTTCAGTCGAAACGTGGTTCTCAAAAATTGGTGTAGAGTTTGGTAGATTGACGACGTTAGCTTTCATAACTTTTCCAGTAGTATTGCACCGTAATTACAACGCAGACACAGCAATCAAGACCGTCCAAGGCTTGTGAATCTTTAGGCATTTTTCCATCAAGACTTGCCGTATATAATGCTCACATCTAAAGCTCATATATCAAAACTATAGGAAATACGAAAGAGTTACAGTTATGGCAATGTGTCGGTTTTCTTCACAAGCCACCATCTCAACGCTGGCACACGAGTACCCGCTATTTTCTTAAAGTTGTCAAATACCTTACTGTGCCAAGTTTTGCCACCATCCTCTTATATCCACGATTTCACAGAACAGCCCATCCTAGACATCGCTTTTAAATATGACAATTTTAAAACTGGAGTTATTTTTATCACAATTTCCGAAACGGAAAGGTGAGCCTGTGAAATGGGATTCTTATACCCATGCTGCTGCTGTTTCCCAACCTAAACCCCTCCGTATAATTGCTGCTTCGTCTCCAGTCATATCCAAGATGGTGGATACTTCAAATGTAGGTTCCTCGCCAGTGTCTACAATTATGTCTACCAACTTGTCTAAGCGATCAAATAACTCTACCCGCGACTGAATCGTTTCAGGATCTATCCGAATCATGCCATTATCTGCTTCATCTGGTGGCAAATGTGCTGAAGTTGAAATAATCGGATTGCCCAAGGCTGCCAGCAACTCCAAACACACAGTATGGTTTGGTACTCTAATTCCAGTAGTTTTCCGCTTGGGGCTTTGCACCAATCGCGGTACTAACTTCGTAGCTGGGAGCAAAAACGTGTATGGCCCTGGAATCAGGCGTTTCATAATCCGATAGGCTGTGTCACTTACGAAGGCATAAGTTGCCACATTTGAAAGCGAGGGACATAAAAATGTCAATGGTTTATCGTTTGCTAGCTGTTTAATTTGCCGCACTCGTTCTATCGCTGACTTGGCATTCAAATCACAACCGATCGCATAGACTGTATCAGTAGGGTAAAGCATGACTGCGCCACTAGAGAGCGCCGACTTTATTTCCTCTATTC
>NZ_JADEXF010000727.1 GCF_015207245.1 Nostoc cf. edaphicum LEGE 07299 | reverse complement strand
CGAACGCCGAATTAACAAATGCGAACGCCAAAATAACAAATGCGATCGCCAAATCAACAAATGCGAACGCCAAATCAGCAAATGCGAACGCCAAATCAGCAAATGCGATCGCCGAAGTAACAAATGCGAACGCCGAAGTAACAAATCTGACTTTTCACGGTATCTGGAAAACCTCTCTCTAAATCTCTCTCCTAAAAGGAGAGAGACTTTGAATTTTCCCCCTTCCCGCGTCGGGAAGGGGGTTAGGTTTTTGGTGGACTTTTCCACATAATGTGAAAAGTCAGAAGTAACAAATGGGTTCGCCAAAATAACAAATGCGTAGCCAGCACTTCTCTACGAGACGCTCTGCGAACGGCTGCGCTCAGTAACCACCGTAGGCATTGCCATGATTGCAACTTTGTAAACAATGCCAAAAATTGATCGCAAGTATCATGACAGAGATAGCTAGAAACCAAATTTAGATATGTGCGATCACCTAAATCCGCAATATCCCAAACAGCGAACTGACAGATCGCCAAAATAATGATGGTCTAGCATTTTTCCCTAATCAGTTAAGATAATCTTCATCAACCTTCTTTCCTTTTACCCTTCTCCTTGGAATTATGACGCAGGATGAGTTATTGCAACTGATAGATCGCGCGGTGGCTGAGGGTTGGCAAGAGTTAGACTTGTCGGGGCAAGAGTTGACTGAGTTACCTGTGGAAATTGGTAAGTTGAAGCAGCTTGAGTCTTTGATTTTGGGAAAGAAGGTTAAAGGTTATGAATTCGTAGGAAACCGCCATCTCGAAAAGGTTTCAGGCAACAATTTAAAAACGCTTCCACTCGAACTATTGGGTTTGCCTAGTTTGCGTAAGTTGGATATTAGTGGCAATCCTTTAGAGAGCATTCCCGATGTGGTAACGCAAATACTACATTTAGAGGAACTTATCTTAATTCGAGTAGAGCTAACTGAAATACCTGATGCGATCGCTAATGCTCCAGAGTTTCATCTTGCAGTCGCGATCGCTACTGGATTGACTGTACTCATTGCCACCCTCATGGGGTTTCCTATTTCCACAACTCACAGTTTAACAGGTGCGCTGGTTGGCGCTGGATTAGTTGCGATCGGACTACAAGTTAATTTTGCAGCTTTGGGAACTTCCTTTATTTTGCCTTTATTACTCAGTCCAATCGTTGCTATTTCCTTGGGAGCAGGAATTTACAGCTTATCTGGCTATATTAATTCAAAATGGCATCTACCAGTCAACCAAAAAATGATTGATGGTTGTCATTTTTTCAGCGCTGGAATTGTCAGTTTTGCTAGAGGATTAAATGATACTCCTAAGATTGTTTCACTCATTCTAATTATTGAGTATTTCTCGATTCAGGGAGGAGCGATATTGATAGCGATCGCAATGGCACTTGGCGGTTTACTCAACTCCCAAAAAGTTGCAATAACCATGAGTGAAAAGATTACCTCAATGAATCATACTCAAGGCTTATCAGCAAATATAGTAACTGGAGTTCTGGTCATTGTAGCTACTCGGTTTGGGCTTCCAGTTTCTACCACTTACGTTTCAGTTAGTTCTATTTTAGGTGTTGGATTAATTAACAAAAAATCCAAATCTAATCCTCGTATTTTTTATCAGATTCTACTATCGTGGATTTTAACTTTACCAACTACTGCAATTATTAGTGCAATAACCTATAGATTATTGCAAGGTTAGAAAAATTGAAGATTATTGTGAATTTTTTAGGAGTAGTAACTAATGCAAGCTCAAGCAAAAATTATAGGAAAGACAGCAGTCACAGCCTTTAAAAATAAACTCAATTCACCTTTGACAAAAAAAGGAATAACTGTTTTACAAATTAATTTAGGTAAACGTTGTAATCTGGCCTGTACACACTGTCATGTCGAAGCCGGGCCGAAACGTATAGAAGAACTTTCTCCTGAAATTTGCGAACAATTGATTTCACTAATCCATAAATTTCCCGAAATTAAAGTTGTGGATTTGACTGGTGGCGCACCTGAAATGAATTATGGATTTAAGCCACTGGTAGAAGCAGCAAAAGTAACTGGTAAACAAGTCATTGTCCGGTCTAATTTGGCGATTTATTTTGAAGATGGATTTGGTGATTTACCAGAATACTTTGCTAAACACCAAGTAAGAGTTGTGGCTTCTCTACCCTGTTACCTAGCAGATAATGTTGATAAAATGCGCGGTAATGGTGTTTTTGATAGTTCAGTCAAAGCTTTGCAGTGGCTTAACCAACTCGGCTATGGTAAAGACCAAAACTTAATTTTGGACTTGGTTTTTAATCCCCAGTTACCCAACGATGAAAAATTTTCTTTAGCTCCCGAACAGAGTAACCTAGAACGAGATTACAAAATGTTCTTACAAGAACATTTTAATATTGTGTTTAACAACCTATTCACCTTTACCAATTTACCAGTTGGTAGAACCAAAATGCATTTAGAACGGAGAAAACTGTACGCTAGCTATTTGCAGTTTTTAGAGTCGCATTTTAATCCCAGCACAGTTGAACATTTAATGTGTCGCGATGAACTTTCAATTGACTATCTGGGCAATGTATATGATTGTGACTTTAACCAAATGATGAATTTGCCTGCAAAAACTCGTAATGGTGGAACTTTGACAGTTGGCAAATTGTTAGAAGCTGGCAATTTAGACCTGATTAATGAGGTACAAACTGCTGCTTATTGCTATGGTTGTACTGCTGGGTGTGGTTCTAGTTGTGGTGGCGCTTTGCTCTAACTAAAGTATTTACTTTTCTGGCCCGATATCTCTGAGGAAGAGTCAGCATTTGTACATTGCTTCGCAGTTCGATAATGCTGACTTGGGTTGTTGAACACGCGCAAACACTTAGTAAACGTTATTTACGTCTAAATTGCGATGATTTGCGTCCGCGCCTGAGAGCAGTATATGAAGGCTTTGGTTTCCGTTATCGCAGCCAGAGACAAGTTGGTGCTTATTTTGTCTCTCGCTATGAATATCAAATACCTCCACAAGTTATCTAAATTGATATGTCTTTTATCGATGAAATTAATCCTGTCAATGCTTTGATTGTGGGAGCCAGCCAAGGTATTGGTTTGGGTTTTGTGAAAAATTTGCTACAAGATCGCAGAATAGCTAAAATTTATGCAACTTCTCGTCAACCGAAATCGGACTCAGAATTAATAGCTCTTGTAGACAAATATCCTGAGCGATTAATTTGTTTAGAGATGGATATTACTGACGAGTTACAGATTATTGAAGCTGTTCAAAAAATACATACTCAAGTTGACAAACTGCATTTGGTAGTCAACTGTGTAGGAC
>NZ_JADEXF010000726.1 GCF_015207245.1 Nostoc cf. edaphicum LEGE 07299 | reverse complement strand
GGGCAACACCGAATAGCCCGCCGCAGGCATCGCTCTTTTTTCCTCTCTACGAGACGCTGAACGCGAGCGCTTGAATGAAGGGCGATAAGCAAGAGCGACATGGCTGGCGCTCTTACCACAATTCCTGTTATTCAATTTTTTATTCCTGAACCACCAACTCTTGCAGTAAAGCATCATTTATCCTTTGTGCCTCTTTTCCAGTACTTTCCTTGATGTCAAAAGCCTGCTGCACCACAGCTTGAACTGACTCTGGCAATGATTCAAATTTTTCCGAATTGAGTATAACGATGCGGCAACCTGGGTAAGGCATAAAATCAGTAAAGGGTTCCATCCCCGATGTAATCAGAGTTTTGCTAAGTTCCGCGATGGGATGATGAGGCTTTTGGTTGTCCTCACTGCGGTTGATTTCTGATGCCATGTAGCCGCAAAACCAACTCAAAGTGTCAATATCTTTCTGCAATGCTACCAAAATACCCGTTACTACTCGTTGGTTGAGGTTGACAGGTAGATAATCAAAGATGCTGTCTAAGGCTTCTGGGTGTCGCTTGTCGCAATAACGCACCGCAGATTCAATAAGTTTATCGATTTTAGTAGGTTGAGATTGCCCAAATCCCTTTGCACACATGGCACTGCCTCAAAATTTACGTGCTGGAAGACGCGATTTTAACAGAATTAGTGGGGCGATGAGCAGGAGCCGGGAGTACATTTATTTCGCAACACTGCCCGGTAAAACCGTTTGCTGGCAGCAACATCAGCAACCCGTAGATGAACATGGTCAATCAGGCGACCTCGATGGAATTCCATAGTGTTATCTTGCCTCTAAAAATGAGTCATTCTCTAGTCAACCATTGTTCTGGTTGAGTTGCTGCTCAAGCTGCTCATCCCAGAAGGCGGCTTCTATTTTGTGTCCATCTGGATCGCGCACAAAGCAGCCGTAATACGGCTCACTATAGTCGGGTCTGCCACCGGGGGCACCATCGTCTTTGCCTCCTGCCGCTAATGCTGCCTCATAGAAGGCGTGGACTGCTTCTTTTGTAGGAGCAATAAAACCAATGTGAGTTCCATTGCCAACCGTTGCAGGTTGCCCGTCGAAGGGAGTTCCCACCCAAAATTCGGGATACTGTTTGCCATAGGCGATCGCCCCCGGATGCTCCATAAATCGCTTACAGCCCAATGTTGGCAACACAGCATCATAGAAGGCGATCGCTCGTTCAAAATTATTAGTACCAATCGAAACGTGCGAGAGAATGCTGGGATTGTTATCCATGTCGGAATCCTCTATCAGTTGATGTGGATGTGCTAGAGAGCCGATCGGTGATTTGCTGCACCCTAACACAACTTGATGAAACGATTGGATTATAACAGTACTTTAGTACTAAGCCGACTTGTCTTCTTTTGCCTTTTGTTAAGTTACAAGTTCACCCTGTTAGAAGATTTTTCATTTCTTTTTCAACGGCATCATGGATGCCTGGCGCTTTAAACTGTTGTAAACCCTTAGCCGGACTGAATGTTAGGTTGAACTTCGCGCAACCGACGTTCCAGAAAACGACGCTCACTGTCATTTGTCACTAATTCTAGTGCCCGTGTATAGCTCTGGGTCGCTTCCTCTAATGCTCCAACACGCCGGAATAAATCTGCACGGGTGGCGTGAAAGAGATGATAGCTGTCCAGTTCTGGAGCAAGGCTATCAATCAGTCCAAATGCGGCTTGAGGACTGTCTGCCATTGCGATCGCCACTGCTCGGTTCAAGGTAACAATGGGTGAGGGCTGCAAGCGTTCCAACACCTCATAGAGCCGCACGATCTGCGCCCAGTCTGTTTCTTCGGCGCGGGTTGCCTGACAATGAAGGGCTGCGATCGCCGCTTGCAGGGCATACACTCCGGTTCCACCCTGCAACGCTTCCTCTACCAGAGGTAAGGCCTCAGCAATCTGTAGATGGTTCCAACGACTGCGATCCTGATCTTCTAGCAAAATCAAATCGCCTGCCTCATCTAGACGCGCATTGCGCCGCGAATCGTGCAATAACATCAGCGCCACCAGTGCTGTGACTTCAGATGGGGGTTGGAGTGCCAGCAATTGCCGCACCAGTTGCCCCAAGCGAATCGCTTTGATGCAGAGGTCAGCCCGCACGATCGCATCTCCTTTGGTTGCGGCATAGCCTTCGTTGAAGATGAGATAGATGACTGTCAGGACTGCCTCTATCCGGGGAGCGATATCAGCCGTCTCAGGTACTTTGTAAGGAATGCCTGCGTCTCGAATTTTGCGTTTAGCACGAACTAACCGTTGTGCCATTGTTGCAGTCGGTATAAGAAAGGCGCGGGCAATTTCGTCGGTTTCCAGTCCACCCAACATTCGGAGGGTCAACGCTACTTGAGTTTCCGTTGCCAGTGCCGGGTGACAGCAGGTAAAGATTAATCGCAGGCGATCGTCTCCAATTTCATCACTGTCATAGGTTGGTTCTTCAGTGGATGGAATTAAGCCAGATGCCGCATACCACTCCAGTTTTTCGGTCAGTTTCGTGCGTCGTCGGAGGCGATCGATCGCCTTGTACCGGGCAGTTCGGATAATCCAGGCACGGGGACGATCAGGAATACCGTCGCTTTCCCACTGATTCACTGCCGCTGTAAATGCTACCTGTGCAGCTTCTTCAGCTACATCAAAATCTCCGACTAGCCGAATCAGAATAGCGACAATGCGCCCCCATTCAGTTCGATAAAGGGCAGCAATTGCTTGAGCCACATCTGTTTTTGGGATTGAAGCCATACCTTTTACAAAAATACATAAAGAATTTTGGGCAAGGTGTCGATTTGAGCAATTCCCGTTCGACTAACTGATAAAGGGAGATAAGTTCAATTGTACTAGACAAAATTTTTGCACTCAGGTGTCGATTTGGACAATTCCCGTTCGACTTAATCACAAAGGAGGCAACCAAATGAAATATTTGCTGCTGATTTATATGGACGAAAACGCCATGAGCGACACCGAGCGGGAGCATTGCTATGGGGAATCTGCCCAACTCGCCCAGGACTTGCTCCCCTCAAGGACAATTTCTGGCGACGGCTCCACTCCATCCTGTTGCAACCGCAACCAGTGTCCAAGTCCGTGATGGCAAATCACTCGTGACCGATGGACCATTTGCCGAAACCCGCGAACAATTGGGTGGATTCTTCCTCATTAATGCTCAGGATTTGGATGAAGCCATTGCGATCGCCACCCGCATCCCAGGTGCAAAAGTCGGCACCGTCGAAATCCGTCCTGTCATCGAAGTTACGGGACTACCAGCACAGCCCTGACCAAGCCCCGTTGGGGCGGGGTATGGGG
>NZ_JADEXF010000725.1 GCF_015207245.1 Nostoc cf. edaphicum LEGE 07299 | reverse complement strand
CTCTGGATCTGGACACGATTTTACAAACGGCGGTGAATGAGATTCATACTCTGTTGCAAGTTGATCGCTGTGACTTTGTGTGGTGTCTGCCCAACAAAGATCGGTTCAACTTTATGGTGACTCACGAAGCGACTAACCCAGAGATTCAGATGGCGTTGGGGGAACTTTCCCTTGGGCATGGCTCCATTCTGGCAGAAACTATTTTAAATCTAGATATGCTAAGGATTGAGGATGTTTCTACTACCTCAGAAGCACTCACCTCGGAGGATCGCGCCCTGCTGCGTCAACTGGCAGTCACCTCGGTGCTGCTGCTGCCACTGAGAACACATTCTGGTCAATTGGGTGCTATTGTTTGCCATCACTGTCGCGGTTCGCGCCAATGGACTGATAGCGAAGTCCGGTTACTCAAAGCTGTCACCGATCAAGTAGCGATCGCTCTCGATCAGGCAGAACTGCTTGCCCAAACACGAGCAACCGCCTTTGCAGCTCAAACTCAAGCCACCTATCTGGGAAACGCCCTGAGCCAGTTGCAGGAAACCCAAATGCAACTGGTACAGCAAGAGAAGATGTCGAGCTTGGGGCAATTGGTGGCCGGAGTTGCCCACGAAATCAACAACCCGGTCAACTTTATTAACGGTAATATTACTTATGCAACCAACTATGTTCGGGATTTGCTGGAACTATTGCATCTTTATCAGGCAACCTATCCCAATGGAACTGATGCTATTCAGGAAAAGATAGAGACTATCGATCTTGATTTCTTGATGCATGATTTGCCTAATTTATTGTCGTCGATGCAAATGGGTGGAGAACGAATTCGGCAAATTGTCCTATCTCTGCGGAACTTCTCGCGCCTGGATGAAGCCGAGATGAAACCTGTGGATATCCATGAAGGGATTGAAAACACGTTGTTAATTTTGAAGAGTCGCTTGAAATTAACCAGTGCCAAGTTTGAGATTCAAGTGATTAAAGCATACGAAAATTTACCGCCTGTTGATTGTTATGCAGGGCAATTAAATCAAGTATTTATGAATCTTTTGGGTAATGCGATCGATGCCTTAGATGAAACGCCTAATCCCATCATTACCATTCAAACAGAACTCATTAGTAGAGAAAAATCTGGTAGTTCCGATCTATCTCAACTCTCCCACGCAGATAATGTAGTGATTCGGATTCGAGATAACGGTTCTGGGATGACAGAAACAACCCAGCAAAAACTGTTCAATCCATTCTTCACCACCAAACCCATCGGTAAGGGAACCGGGCTGGGGCTGTCCATTAGCTATCAAATTGTGGTTGAAAAACATGGCGGCATTTTAAAATGCTCCTCAGAACTTGGGAAAGGCAGCGAGTTCTTGATTCAAATTCCGGTTGAGCCTCTGGTTAAAAGTACTTGAAACATGTAAAAAATTATCAAAATATCAATTGTTCAAGTCTTCCTTGGGGAATGCTAGGCTAAACGCCAACGATGATTGACTCATCGACTTGTAAAGTATGTCAAATGGTACGACAAGCTCACCGATTGTTCTCGCGCTTGATGATAGCCTTGTGATTCATCAAATGATTAAACGAGCGCTAGAACCGGGCTATCAAGTAATAACAGCCGCTAACGCGGTTGATGCCCTGTCGATCATTTATCATCAACGGATTTCAGTCTTGCTATTGGATGTGCAGATGCCGGATGTAAACGGGTTGGAGTTTTGCCGCACGGTGCGAAGCCTGCCCCAGTTTCAGCATTTGCCCGTGATTATGGTGACTTCTCAAGATTCCCCCTTCGACCGGGTGAAGGGTCATCTGGCGGGTGCAACAGAATATCTGATCAAACCTTTTGATGCTGAACAATTGCGCGAAGCTGTACGAAAATTTATTGGTTCCTGATTACATGGACGAAAGATGTCTAAGTACAGCTTTGCGTAAAAGCGTAGCGTTTTTAATGTAAATGTAAGCCAACGCATTAACAAGGCGGCCGACGCATTAACAATGCAAGCCCATGTATTAACATTGTCGTGTATTGCCAATTTAATTCGGTACGAATTAATGAAATGCTGTACTAAGAATGTTTAGAGTTGATGTAGCAGATTCGATTCAATAGCATGGGAGCAATTTCGCCGATCGCCAAAATGTGTTGGGCGGCTCCCAGAGCGATCGCTTCTTTGGGCATCCCAAAGACAACGCAGGTTTGTTCATCTTGGGCAATGGTAGTACCTCCGGCTTGAGCGATCGCTTGTAATCCATCTGCGCCATCGCGTCCCATGCCAGTCAGCAAAATACCAACCGCCGATCGCGGGTAGCAGATGGCAACGGCTTGAAACAAAACTGTGACGGAGGGACGATGCCCGGAAACGGCAGGGGTGCTGACGGTGATTAATCGCCCTTGAGTGTCGAGTTGCAGGTGTTGTCGTTCGGGAGCGAAGTAGACAGTACCCGGTTTGGGAAATTCTCCCGGTTGGGCGATCGTCACGCGCAGGAAACATTCTGCTGCTAGCCAATCTACCAGTCCTTGCAGAAATCCTTCGCTGATATGTTGGACACACAGAATGGGTACGGGAAAGTTTGCAGGGAGTTGTTTTAGGATCGTGTACAATGCCTGGGGGCCGCCTGTGGAGGCTCCGATCGCCACGATTTTGGGCAGGGACGGGGAATTACGAATGGGGAATTGCGAGTTACTGACAGGTTTTGGGTTGAATGGTTCTGGCTTACTTTTGGGGCTAAGAGGATGCGTTCTGGGTTCTACCGTCGCAGTTCGGGAAGTGTGGCGAGTAAAGACTGTAACCCCTGCCAGAACTTTGATCCGGTTGATTAATTCGTGCTTGACGTGTTCATAGTCTGAAAGTGAGTCGATGCTGGGTTTGGGAAAAACATCCAAAGCACCCGCTTGCAGCAGTTTAAAAACATTGCGGGAATCTTCTTGAGTATTAACGGAAGTGCTGATTACTAGAATGGGACGGGGATAGTCTGCCATAATCCGGCGGGTGAGTTCCAGTCCATCCATTTTGGGCATGTGTAGATCGGTGCAGATTACCTGGGGCTGTGCGGCTGGAATTCGCTCCAATGCTTCCACGCCATTGGGAGCAGTTCCCACCACATCCACTTCCGGGGAACTCGCCAGAATCCGCTTGAGGATGGTTAAGGCGACGAGCGAATCCTCCACCAGAAAGACGCGAATCGGGGCAGAGTTTTTCATCGGTTGACAGTAAATTGAGATTTTACGAGAAAATTATTCTTCATCGAACAGAATTCAGGAGTCAGGAGTCAGGAGTCAGAATTCAGAATGAATTTTGACCGAAAAAGTGGATAGCGCAGCGTTAGCAAGTATTCGAG
>NZ_JADEXF010000724.1 GCF_015207245.1 Nostoc cf. edaphicum LEGE 07299 | reverse complement strand
GTCGCAGCCAGATCACAACTTGGATGTTTTCTCAGAACTACTTGATAACATTCAAGACACAATCCCCACAACTTCCCCTAAAAATCCCCAAGTAGCAGAGAATACATCAACTGCTGCTTTCTCCAGTTTGGCAGTTCCCCAGGTAGAGACTGAAAAAAAAAAGGAAGTCACAACTCCTGTTCCAGAAAGTTCTTTACCTCCAATTGCCAACTCCATAAATAATCCAGAAGTTTCACCCAATGTTCTAGAATCAGTCTGGTATTTAGGAATTGATTTAGGTACAACAGGAATTTCCGCCGCATTGTTAAATCGCTCGACTTTTGTTGTACATCCTATCTACTGGTCAGCAGAAAATCCGCCGGGAACAAGTTCCTTTCAGCAATCGTTTCGTTTACCAACAGAGGTTTATCTACCTACAGCTTCTGTACCCCACGGTGAAAACGAAACTATCGAAGCACATGAGCAGACAGCACCTGCGGCTGTTGCCCAAGATAAAGCACCTGATCGCTCGGCTACCACTCCTACAACACCAAAATCGACAGCAGATCCGACGAAAAATAATCTCTACTCGGCGCAGTTGAAGCCTTACTTACAAGTAGCCATTCCCTACAAGAGTGAACGACAGAAATGGGAACCTGTTTTGCAATTAAATGAATTTTCTGCAGGGCCTTTGATTTGGGTTGTGCGATCGCTCTCTAAGTTACTATTAACCCTCAAATCCGAAAAAACAAGTACCACCCCTAGTTTAATGGCTGCCGCTGTTGGGATCGGCGAACAAGATTTTCCCCAGATTATCAATAATATTGCTGGTGTAATTTGTACCTGTCCATCTAGCTGGTCGGAACAATACCGCTTTAACGTGCGGGAAGCTTTACTCACTAGCAAACTCATTCAACATCCGCAGCAAGTCTTTTTTGTCGAAGAAGCGATCGCTAGTCTACTCCCAGAACTTGATGCTGTTAACGGTGAGCAAGTAAAACTAAGCGATGCTCAAGGTTCTCATCCACTAAAAACCAGCGAACATCCCATTGTTGGCAACACCCTGGTGATTAACATTGGGACAACTGCCACAGAAATGTTACTGGTGAATATACCAAAAATCTTGCAGCAATTAACACACAGTGATTTCATGCTCCACAGTTTTGCTTATGCTGGTAAGGGTATTGAACAAGATATTATCTGCCAACTGCTATTGCCACCGAAATCTCGGCAATCACGCCTAGAAACACCAAGCAATAGCAAAACTAGCACGAGTAATCCTTGGCAATGGCAACCGTCAATTCCCGGTTTAGACCAAATGCGTTGGCAGACTTTAGGGTTGGAAGAATTAGAACTACCTAGAGTCGGAGAACCAGATATCACCGCTCGTATTCGTCTCCAGCAGCGTCTAGAAAGTTCTCTACTGGGACAGGCGGTATTAGATGCGGCGTTAGCCTTAAAACTGATTTTGCAACACCAAGACTCTTTTACCCTGGAATTAGCCGATCAGCGGTGGGTTTTGCAGCGACGAGACTTAGAAAGCCAAGTATTTATCCCCTTTGTGCGTCGCCTGAACCGAGAACTTAACAAATTATTGGTAGCTCGTGGTATCCCCACAGAAGCCATTAATCAAGCTATCCTGACTGGTGGAGTGGCTTGTGTCGGAACGGTGAACCGCTGGTTACGGCAAAAACTTCCCAGCACTAAGATTATTCAAGATTTATATCTCGGCGAGAACGGCGCTCCCAATTGCAGTCGCGTTGCTTACGGTTTGGCGATGCTGCCTCTGCATCCCCAGATTTTAGATATACCCAAGCAACAATACACTGATTATTTCTTGTTTACAGAATTGTTGCAATTGCTACCAGATCGCCCTTTATCTTTCGGTGAAGTTACCCAGTTATTTGAGGGTCGTGGGATCAATACTCGTATTTGTCAGCAACGGCTGCTGGCTTTTTTAGAAGGTGAACTACCTTCCGGTTTGATACCTTCAGCTACGGAATCAACCTGGCTTACCCAGAGTTCGCAAGAAAATCCTGACTATCAGGCGATCGCCACAGCACCACTTTTTGAAAAACAAGGAAGTCTCACTTATCGTCCCAATTCTCAACAACTGTTGTCTTTACGTCGCTATCTAGATGCAATTAAGGCTAGTAATCAGCAATCACTGAAGGAACCATATACGGTGAATTTTGCCTTAGAGGTCGATCGTTGAGACTAGTACCGCAAGGCGGAATTAAAAATTAAAAATTAAAAATTAAAAATTAAAAATGAATCCAGCATAAGGGTTTCGTTGATTTAGAATGATTGGTTTATTTCCGCCGTGTTGTACTAGTAGATTGCGCTAGAAATAAGAATAATACTCAAAATTCCAAATGCTTATATTATGAGCATTTGGAATTTTGCGAATTACTACTAGTACTTCAGCACAGTAATTTTTGGGATATGTACGATAGTAGTATCTTTTTATTAGTTTTTATTAGATGGATAAAATACCGTAAATTTACAATCTATCATTTGAATTGAAAGATTCTGTAAATTTTTGGTTTTTGGTTTTTATATCGGCTAAAATTTGTGTATATTAACACTCGGTAGTAACGACAACAGTAGTAAAAATCGCCCAACAATCATGTCTATGTCTACACTACTAATGTAAAAATTCCTGTTATAAAACTAAGTTAGCCCTTGTGAATAATCTTTATCTTTATTCAGTTAATTGTTTGCAACAGCCTTCACACCCGTCAACTTTAAGCGTGAGAAAACGATTAATTGACATTGTTGGAGCAATTGTGGGGCTGATTGTTACATTTATGATAGCAATTCCCGTAGCAATTGCTACCTTTATTCATGAGCCAAGTCCAATATTTTATTCCCAAATTCGCTGTGGTTTAAACGGAAAAACTTTCCGCATCTGGAAATTCCGCTCCATGATAGTCAATGCTGATAAACTCAAGCATTTGGTTGAGAACCAAGCTAAAGGTCACATTTTTAAATCTGTTGACGATCCTCGCATTACTCCTGTTGGTAAATTTTTGCGGCGTACTAGCTTGGATGAATTCCCTCAATTTTGGAATGTTCTGATTGGGGACATGAGTTTAGTTGGTACTCGTCCACCTACTCCTGATGAAGTTAGTAATTACGATCCACACCACTGGGATAGATTGCGAGTCAAACCAGGCATTACCGGAGAATGGCAAGCTAATGGACGTTCCAGCATTACAGACTTTGAAACCATTGTGAAAATGGATATAGATTATCAACGCAAGTGGTCTGTAACTTATGACCTGAGTCTGATTATTAAAACTATCTGGGTGGTATTTAAAAAGACTGGTGCTTATTGAAT
>NZ_JADEXF010000723.1 GCF_015207245.1 Nostoc cf. edaphicum LEGE 07299 | reverse complement strand
ATTCAGCAATCCCACTTGCTGTTTTAACATTCGCTCCAAACTTTTTTCATCAGGATGATCCCAGCCCAACAGATGCAATAAACCGTGAGCAGCTAACCAGGCTAGCTCAGTTAGTAAGTTATGTTCCTGTTGTTGAGCTTGGCGCTGTGCTGTATCTACAGACACAATAATATCACCTAAGTATAATGGTACAGAAGCAAGCATTTCTTTGCTTTGAGGAAAATCCACCTCCAAAGCAGCAAAGGCTAAAACATCTGTCGGCTTATCTTGCTGACGATATTGAGTATTCAGTTCTTGAATTTGCGAGTCATCTGTCAAACGCAGTCCGATTTCATAACTTGGCGCTGGTGGAATCTCAGGCTGAAGTATTTCCAACCAGTGATTAAACCAGTTTTCCCAAGTTTCAGGGGGAATTCGGTCATCAGTCTCGGCAATCTTTACAGATGTTGTCGGGGACAACTCATAAAAATACTCCTCCACATATAGTTCAACTCTCAGGGGCACACAGTCTCCTTGTCTGAGGTTTACGATTGTCGTTAAGGCTGTCCTTTGTCCTTTGTCATTGGTCATCTGTCCTTTTAAATACAATTAATGACTAATGACTAATGACTAATGACTAGTTTAGTGAGTGAGGTAAGCAAGACCAACAAGCAGAGCTAAAAGCCCTACAGCAGTCAATCCAAAATGCTTTAAAGAAGTTCCACCCTTTCGTACCATGTTTCGCATGGCGAGTTTGACGTAGCTAGGTTGAGGTTCTGTTGAAGGTGAGTTGCTCATAGTTATTTGTCTACAGACTCTTTTATAACTGTAACAGTTGGTCTGGGATAGAATTGCGATCGCCTATATATTACTAAGGCGTTTCACTGAGAAACGCCTTAGCAATCGGGATGTTATGTAATGAGTGCCTCTATGCCGGAGTGTTTTCCACTAGTTTATTTTCTTGGCGCAGATAAGCTTGAATGAATGTATCAAGTTCGCCATTCATCACATCACCAATAGCCGTAGTTTCTGTATTTGTACGTAAATCCTTCACCATTTGGTAAGGGTGAAACACATAGTTACGGATTTGGTTTCCCCAGGAGGCTTCTACCATATCGCCACGAATTTCGGCAATTTCTTGGGCGCGTTGCTCTTTGGCTATGACCAACAGCTTTGCTTTGAGGCGATTTAGAGCTTTTTCTTTATTTTGCAGCTGCGATCGCTCTTCTGTACAGCGCACGGCAAGACCCGTGGGAAGGTGAACAATCCGCACCGCAGTTTCTACTTTGTTGACGTTTTGACCACCTTTACCACCAGAACGAGTTGTGGTGATTTCCAAATCCTTGTCTGGAATATCTAATTGCACAGAGTTATCAATCTGCGGCATCACTTCCACCCCTGCAAAACTGGTTTGTCGCTTGCCGTTGGCATTAAAAGGTGAAATCCGCACTAAGCGATGTGTACCCATTTCTGAACGCAAGTAACCATAAGCATAGCGACCAGTAATTTCTAGGGTTGCCGATTTTATTCCGGCTTCATCACCCTCCGACTCTTCAGCTAAAGTTACCTTATAGCCGTGAGCTTCGCCCCAACGGGTGTACATCCGCATCAGCATAAATGCCCAGTCTTGAGCATCTGTGCCACCAGCACCAGCACTAATCGTCAGTACAGCACCTTCCGCATCATAGGGGCCAGAAAGTAACTGTTGTAACTCCCACTGATCCAGGTCACGATTCAGTTTAGTGATGGTAGATTCTGCTTCTTGGAGTAGTGCCTCATCGGTTTCTAACTCCAACAATTCAACAACTGCCTTAGTATCTTCTAGATTGGCGTGCCAGCGATCGTATTGCTGGAGGTGGGCTTTCAGGTCGTTGAGTTCTTGCAGCGTTTGTTGGGCCTGGGTTTGGTCATTCCAGAATTCTGGCTGTGCTGATATTTTTTCGAGGTCTTGAATTTTGGCTGTCAGTGCAGGTACGTCAAAGATAGTCCTGGGTTTTACCCAGGCGGCCAGACAACGTTTCGATTTCGCGTTTGAGTTCTAAAACTTCCATAGTGCTTGCTGAATGATAGATAGAGCGCTAGTAGTGGAAAATTGCTCTTTATTCTACTTATGTTTCTTGATTTTAGCTGTAGTTGGGCAGGTTTTTTCTGCACTACTTGTATAAGTTACAAAATTTACTTGAAATTATCAAGCGCTTCTTCACTCACTGAAGTAGTGTGATTTAGCTGTTGCAGATAGGCTTTGATAAACAAATCAATTTTACCGTCTAATACCTCTGTCGCAGCAGGTGTTTCTACATTGGTACGTAAATCTTTCACCTTGGTGTAAGGATGCAAGATATATTCACGGATGAGCTTGTTGGATAGAGGTTTTGTGTGTCGGGGTTGAATTTTGTCAATCTGGACACCTTGGGCTAGTGCGACCGCAAACAGTTTACTTTTGAGAATAGCTAAGGCTTTCTCTTTGTTTCGCATCTGACTGCGTTCTTGATCACAAAATACACTAATCCCGGTAGGAATGTGAAACACCCGCACCCATGTTTCTGGACGGTTGACACTCCCCCGATGGCGCGGCAAAGTAATTTCTAAATGCTTCTCTGGAATCTCAAAATCAATAGACTCATCTAAAATAGGGCTGACTTCTACACTAGCTAGGCAAGTATGCCGTCTGCCATTGCCATGAACAGGAGAAATTCGCTCTATTCTTGCATGAGTTCCTTGTTCCGATTTTAGTCAGCCATAAGCATAACGCCCTGTAATTTCTAGGGTGGCATATTTGAACCCTCCTAAATCACCTACTGACTCTTGCACTAGATATACTTTATGGTTGTGATTTACTGCCCAACGATAGTATAGCTGCAATAACATAGCTGCCCAGTGTTCGGCATCTATACCTCCAACCTCAGCCGTAATTGCCAAGAATGCCCCCTTTTGGTCGCAGGGGCCGGAAAGTAATTGTTCTATTTCTACTGTTTCGAGTTCTTGCTGGAGTTGGGTAAGGTTGGTTTGTGCCTCTTGCAACAATTCCTCATCAGCAGATAATTCTAGTAGTTCTAGCGCAACTTTGATATCTTCTAGAATGAAATGCGATCGCTGATATTGTTTCTTTGTAGAGTTGAGGAAATCAATTTCTTGAAGTGTCTGACGGGAAGTAACGGAATTATGCCAGAAAGTAGGTTGAGAAACTAATTGATTCAATTCCTCAATTCTTGCACTCAGTTCTCGAACGTCAAAGACAGCCTTCAGCCTTAGCCAAGATATTTGATAACCTTTCTACTTCGCGTTTGATGTTTAAAAGTTCCAGCATGGTTTTACTCACTGGGGTTGATACCTTACTGCCTATTG
>NZ_JADEXF010000722.1 GCF_015207245.1 Nostoc cf. edaphicum LEGE 07299 | reverse complement strand
ATCCTTCCACCTTGTGATTATCTATAGCAGTTCTCGAATGGAAGCAACACCTTTGACCTCTCTCCAAACCTCTCTCCTCTTAGGAGAGAGGCTTTGAATCTTACTCCCCTTCCCTGCGAGGGAAGGGGTTGGGGGTTAGGTCTGTCTTGTCATGATTCGCCAACTCTTTCGCTTTCGCCTGGGAATCAAACTTTAATTTATTATCCCACTGCTGCGCTTTGCTAAACTTTTCAATAGCGCCATCAATATCATCTTTTCGCGCTAACTTCTCACCTTGGATAACTAAGGTTGTCGCCCCTTGAACCAAACGCGATCGCGTTTGGCATGATTGCAACTCTTCCAGCACTTCTGGATGGGTAATGAGGTAATTATTTAGCAAGTCACAACCACTGAGTAATAAATTATCGAAATCCAAATCCCATAAAATTATTGTTTTGTCATCACTAGCAGAAGCTAACTGTTGTCCATTGGGGCTGAAGACAATGCTATTGACCCTATCAGTATGACCAGTAAAAGTTTTGAGGAGTTGACCACTGTTGACATCCCAGATTTTGATGGTCTTATCTCGACTGGCAGAAGCTAACTGTTGTCCATCAAGGCTGTAGGCGACGCTTCTGACCGCATCACTATGACCAGTAAAAGTTTTGAGGAGTTGACCACTGCTGATATCCCAAATTTTGATGGTGTTGTCAGCACTAGCAGAAGCTAACTGTTGTCCATTGGGGCTGTAGGTAGCGCTAATTACCCAATGGCTATGACCAGTAAGGGATTTGAGTAGTTGACCACTGCTGATATCCCAAATTTTGACGGTTTTGTCAGCACTAGCAGAAGCTAACTGTTGTCCATTGGGGCTGTAGGTAGCGCTAATGACCCTATCGCTATGACCAATAAAGGTTTTAAAGAGTTGACCACTACTGACATCCCAGATTTTGACGGTTTTGTCATCACTAGCAGAAACTAACTGTTGTCTATTGGGGCTGTAGACAATGCTATTGACCTCTTTGCTATGACCAGTCAGGGATTTGAACAGCTGACCACTACTGACATCCCAGATTTTGACAGTCTTGTCATAACTAGCGGAAGCTAACTGTTGTCCATTATAACTGTAGGCGACGCTATAGACTCTACCGCTATGCCCAGTAAGGGATTTGAGTAGTTTCTGACTGTTGACATCCCAAATTTTGATGGTGTTGTCATCACTAGTAGAAGCTAGCTGTTTTCCATTACGGCTGTAGGCAACATTAAAGACAATACTGCTATGATCAATCGAGGATTTGAAGAGTTTGCCACTGTTGACATCCCAGATTTTGACAGTCTTGTCATAACTAGCGGAAGCTAACTGTTGTCCATTCGGGCTGTAATCTACGCTCATGACCACATTACTATGACCAGTAAGGGATTTGAGGAGTTTTTGACTGTTGATATCCCAGATTTTGATGGTGTTGTCAGCACTAGCGGAAGCTAACTGTTGCCCATTGGGACTGTAGGCGATGCTATTGACTTCTTTACTATGACCAATCAGGGATTTGAGAAGTTTGCCACGGCTGACATCCCAGATTTTGATAGTGTTGTCACGACTAGAAGAAGCTAATTGTTTTCCATTAGGGCTGTAAGCGACGCTTTTAACCTCATCGCTATGACCAGTAAGGGTTTTGAGGAGTTTTTGACTGTTGACATCCCAGAATTTAATGGTGTTGTCACGACTAGCAGAAGCTAACTGTTGTCCATCAGGGCTGTAGGCGACATTAATGACTTCTTTGCTATGACCAGTCAGGGATTTGAGAAGTTTGCCACTGCTGACACCCCAGATTTTAATGGTGTTGTCATCACTAGTAGAAGCTAAGTGTTGTCCATCAGGGCTGTAGGCGACGCTTCTGACCGCGCTGCTATGACCTTCTAAAGTATTCACCTCGATCGCACGATTTTCTTTCGCCTCATTTGGCTTTAAGTAAACCGCTTGCTGTAAAGTTGCCACAGTTAGCATTGAGATATCGCTTCTGTGCTGTGCCCAAATTGTATGCTTGAGTTTGTTACCTGCCCTTAAGGCTGTTATTAAAGCATCTGAATATTGTCCAGAGGCAAAAAAGGCTTCAGAAGAATTATTGATGGCGCTAATTAGCTGAACATTTGCTTCTACTGTCCACTGGAATGTTGCTGCTGCCAATCCGGCAAATCCTAAACCTGCGGCGATGGAACTAAAAAGGGCGCGTTTGAGAAAGTTATTCAGTTTCGCTTCACTAAATTTTCTTTGTTCTCGTTCTTTTTCCAGTTCCGCCATCACCTGCTTTAACTTCGGTTCCTGTTGCTGGCGGATAAAGGTGGCGATGTAGTCATGTACCAGTTGATAACGGTCGGCGGGGTTTTCTGGTAGCAAAACCACTAAGCCAGATTGGACAAAAATCTCTAACACTAAATCTAATTTACTGATTTCAGAAGTTTGTTCCGCCCTAGTTTTTGATCCCCCCGCCTGCGGCGATCGCCTTAAAAAGGGGGTGGAAAGAATAAAGCCCCCCTTTTTAAGGGGGATTGGGGGGATCTCCAAAAAATACGGCATCAAATCGCGTTCCAACTCAGCGCGAGTCTTCAGAGGGCGAGTTCCTTTTTCATCGGTGAGCAAATAGAGTAATACGTCTGCTGCTTGCTGATTCTCAACACCGCAATCATTAACAACTTCATGCAAATAACGCTTAACCAATTCTCCCTTAGTACCACGCTGCTGATATTCTGCCAGAGTTGTAATATTCTCCGTTTGCAGTTGCGCCCCCACAACCTGCAATTCAATGGGACGCACTTCACCCAATTCTCCGGCTAAATCTTGCACGAGTTGTTCAACTAAAGCAGGTTCTAAGCGAAAACTAGTATTTTCAGTTAAACGCTGAATAATTGACTTTGTATCAGTAGGTGAGAAATTCCCCAACTTGTAAAGCACATTATTACTGAGAATGTCATTGCCAATAATCTTAAGACTCGACAAATCATTGCACTCTAGCAAGTAATGAATGTAATCTAACCGCAGCGATAAGATAACTTTCACCGATAGAACATTTAGACACTCTCCCAGAAACTCAAAGAATTGCTTCCTTTGTGCAGGTTCGGTGTAAACAAAGAAAAATTCCTCAAATTGATCAAAAATTAGCACTGTGCGGAGGTTGTGCTGTTCGTTTTCTTTGAGTCTGGATATTAAATATTGCGGTGTTCCAAGTTCAGAGGTCGAAGTTCCGAGTTCAGAGGTTGAAGTTCCGAGTTCAAAGGTCGAAGTTTCGAGTTCAGAGGTTGAAGTTCCGAGTTCAGAGGTCGAAGTTTCGAGTTCAAAGGTCGGAGTTCCGAGT
>NZ_JADEXF010000721.1 GCF_015207245.1 Nostoc cf. edaphicum LEGE 07299 | reverse complement strand
ATACTTATATATCTAAATCTCTTGGACTATTACTCTAACAACTTTTTGCTACTTCTCTCTATCTAGCTTCTCTTGGATCGCTTGACGGCAAAATTCAGGAGGATCGTCTTTAGCTTTCACTTCTTCCTTCATTTCCTTGGTGACACGCAAATGTAGATATTCAGTTAGTGGTCGCTCTCTGTCCGTGGTGAATGGCTTTAAGTTATCTGGATTACCTTTATTTTTAGACATTGTATAGAAATACAAATAAATTTATTCTCCACGTGTATATCAGTGGAGAATGTTAAATCGATGGGCATTTTAGCCTGAGAAACTTGTTGCCCACCGATTTCCACTTTTACAAGAGGTAACTCTATTTTATGTTTACGCGCACAGAATTAGAAGTTAAAAGCTTGAGAGCATTACGCGATTTATGTCTGATACAGTATGGCATCCAAGCAATAGGAAACCCTGCTGATAAGGCATCCTATATTAACGCACTCCTGACTTTTCCTGTTGTAGCTTGCAAGCAAGTATCAGAGAATAAAGGATTGAAGTCTCCTATGCTTTCTCAAGTAGAAGCACTAGAAGCAACATTAGAAGCTATGGGAACACCGACACCAGAGCAATCAGCATTGCTCAAGGTAACGATGGAGGGGAGGAAACTAGAGTATCCAGCTCGGTACAGCCAAGAGAAACTGTTTGGACTCTATCGGGTTAAATGGCATCTGGATACAGCACTAGAGATATTGGGAATGCTTTAGATGATCGATTAGCGATGTCTACGACGAGCTTCTCTACGAGACGCTACGCGTAGCTTGCTTCCCGAAGGGTACGCTTACGCACAAAACCCGTACAAAAAATAATAGAGTACAAACCGTGAAAGGTTCATACTCCATTAAAGGGGAGAGAGCAGGACATAAGCCGGGTTCTGTTCTCTTGCGAGGGCAGTTATCTATCTGGGACGTTTGTTACCAAACGCCTCAAGCGGCTCTCATTGAGCGGAACTGGTAAAAGACCAACCGTAGTTCCTATCGCCTTGCTCCCAACCGGGGTTTACCGAGCCAGCACCTCTCGATACTGCTGGTGCGCTCTTACCGCACCTTTGCACCCTTACCAAAACAGTTGTGAGTGCTGAGTGCTGAGTGCTGAGTTTTCTTTACTCAGCACTCAGCACTCATTCCTCAGCACTGGTTTTGGCGGTATCTTTCTGTGGCACTATCCTCACGATCGCTCGCACTGGACGTTATCCAGCAAGTTTGGTCTTTCGGGAGTCCGGACTTTCCTCAAACCAGTGACTATGACTGATCTGCAACCGCCTGCGCCTACTCTCTCCTTAGATCCAGTGTAATCTTTGGTTGACGTAGTATGTTGACATGGCATTACTTTTTTTTATTCCAAGGTAGAGCGTAAGTCCAAGGTAGTTTCCTGACTGTGAAAGGACAATTGATAATACTAATGGGAGGAAAATCACGACCTGGAGCTAGACCTAAACGCACTTCAGATATCCTAAGCACCAGTTGCAGGGAAAAGTCCAACTCTTTTCTTCTGTTAATAAAATCGTTGTACAACTTTTTTTGCCCTTTTTGTAGTCCGTTGATATCAATTAGTGGTTTTTTAGCTGAATAGGTTCCAGCTACTTGATCGCGCTCGAAAACGTCTTCTGCTGTCACTGTTTCAGAAAGTGTTTTCTTGGGAGCAATCAGGCTTGGACTTTGGGGTACTGCTAAGTCGCGGGTTAAGTCTGGTGATTTCCGAATCACGCGGCGCGATTGCTTGCTATGTTCAACGACTAAAGAACTGTTGTCCCAGTCAACGTATATAGCAACCTGATCGGATTTATTTTCAATGCTAATTCCTAAATCTTTCAAATCGTCAATTGGGTATGAGGATTTGAGTTTAAAAGAAATTCCAATTTTATCATCGAGATTTTGTTCTTTGAGTTGCTCGTCAACGATTCCTTTTTTAAACTCAAATTTAACTTGGTCATCGATGGATTCAATCATGCGGTTGAAAACATAAGAAACACCGATAATATAAATCGTCAAAACTACTAAATTCTGGTCGCTACTCCTCATAACTCAGAATCTTAACTCCCGGTGCTAATGAATATATATTTGTCTCATTGCTCATCTGCAATTTTTAATTGCGTTTGATTACTAAAGAATTTTGCAGCCAGCCTCGTCGCCAAAAAAAGAATAGCAAACTAAATGCGATCGCTAACATCACTGCCCAGCAAAGTGGATAGCCCCAATACCAATTCAACTCAGGCATATTATATGGTGATTTTTCAGTATTGAAATTCATACCATATATTCCAGCCACAAAAGTCAGTGGAATAAAAATCGTCGAAACTATTGTTAGTACCTTCATAATTTCATTCATTTTATTACTCACCGCCGAAAGGTACACATCCATTAATCCAGATGCTAGTTCTCGGTAAGTTTCCACCATATCCATCACTTGTACCGTATGGTCATAACAATCTCGTAGGTAGATTCGCACTTCTTCACTAATTAAATCACTGCCATCTCGAATTAAGGCATTAATTGCATCTCGCTGAGGCCAGATAGCACGACGTAATTGCAGTAATTCTCGCCGAATTTGATAAATACTTTGTAGTGTTTGTGGGGTAGGCCTGACTATTACCTCTTCTTCTAATTCTTCGATTCGCTCACCATAAAGCTCCAGCACTGGGAAAAAGCCATCAATAATTGCATCTAACACAGCGTAAGCTAAATAATCCGCTCCCTGTTTTCGGATGATACCTTTGTTTTTTTCAATCCGCGATCGCACTCCTTCAAAACAATCATGTTCTGGTTCTTCTTGGACTGTCAGTAAGTAATTTTTTCCTAATATCAAACTCACTTGTTCGCTATAAAAACCACATGTTCTTTCCTTTGCTACTACCATGCGGCTAATGAATAGCAATTGGTCTTCATAATCCTCTGTTTTGGGACGCTCCGGTACATTAACTATATCTTCTAAAACTAAAGGATGTAACTCAAAAACGTTACCCAATCGTTGTAATATGTCTTGACTCCCTAAACCTTGTACATCTACCCAAGAAATAGATTCGCTATCAAGATATGGGGCACACTCCTCTGGAGTTGCTATTTGTTCGCGGGTGAAATTGGTTTGGTTATAGTCAATCAAGAAAATTATCGGTGGTGGTGCATCTGCATCAATAAAAATGGTTCCAGGTATAGTCCCTGGTTGGTGATAGAACTCATCATCATGTGGCTTGTTTAGTATTTTGGGAAGGCGATGTAGTTTTCGTGCCATGCAATATTACCTAATAGTGATTAGTCATTTGTCATTTGTCATTTGTCGTTAGTGAATAACAAAGGA
>NZ_JADEXF010000720.1 GCF_015207245.1 Nostoc cf. edaphicum LEGE 07299 | reverse complement strand
GGTTGTAATTATATTTGATTTCATCAAGGATATAATCTGCTGTAAATCTGGCATCACCAGCAGTTGCACTCAAAAATCGTAAATAGCCTTGTGAATCAAACTTATTAGCAGGAGCAGCAGCTACAATTGTGGGTTATCTCTCTCTGTTTTTCTATAGGTAGCAGTATGGCAAACAGCACAAGTTATACCGACGCGAGGGAAGCCAATGGTTTTTTTCGTAAACCCAACTGGCATTTCTTTACCTTCTTCCCATGTGATTCCCAAGGAAGTATAACCACCAGGCCCTGGTAATTTATCAGGGAATATTCGTGGTAGTACCAGCCAAATCCAATAGGGAACACCTTGCGCTTCTTCTGTGCCAATAGAACCATATTTAAAGTGTTCTTCAGGCGATTCATAATATGTGGGAACCTCTCGAAAAAGGTTGTACCATCCCACATACCCAACTACACCAGCTAAAAGAACCACAATTAAAACAATGCTTGTGATTACCCTACCTATTTTATTTTTGAGTATTGTCATGGCACTCTTTTGCTCCTTTGCAGAAGAATCTGTTTGTAGTGCAGGAATATATCTACACTAAACTAGGGATAAAATTAGGATAATTGCTTCACTGGAATTGCAGTGATTGCATTTTGCTACGCATTGCTAGGGTCAGAAGAACTAGTTCCGCTAATCCAAAAAACAGGTCTACAAAGGCAATGGATAAAAATCCTTTATCTTGCCCAAAGAAAAGTACTGCACAAATGAAAAATGTTGAGCCAAAAGCTCTTGAAGGAAATATTGATATCCAGGCAGTTGCCTGATATCGATACGGGTCAAGTGCCCCAGGAATATAAAATGCACTAATAATAAACAACAGCATTCCCGCAGCACGAACCCAGATAATTGGCTCTGGTATATGCATTTTAAGGAACGTCAACATTAGTTCTGGAAAGAAGCAAGAGGGAATGACAAAAAGCATATTAACAATAATGCCAACCCAAGTAACGCGACTAAACCATTTAGCGTAATTATTCATTTTTTTATCCTTTTAAAGCTTTTTCATGTACTCAACTAGTGCATCTTTATCTTCTGTAGGAAGATCGGTACCATATAAATGACCACTGTTACTATTTCCAGGTTTTGTGGTATCGAACTTAAAGTATTGCTTACCGTTTTCTACACCGACATCGGATACAAAGCCAACTTTTGCTCTGTCAATGACATCGTAGCCACGATAGAATTCTTTAGGTCTATTTTCTGGTGTTTCTAATAAATCCCGTAAGGTGGGAACTGAGCCATTGTGCAGATAAGGGCCACGTAACCAAACACCATCAAGGGGCATATTTGCATAGCCATTAGTCTTACGGAAATTCTTAAAGCGCCACGGATACCCTGTATACAGAGTATTTTGGTTAGACATCGTTTTGTAGGTATATGAGTCAAGACGATGAGGGTCTGTACCAATTTCTTGAATTGGGACAACTTTGCCTGTATATGCACCACCAAAAGCGTGACAACTAGCACAATTGCTTTGAAAAAGCTGTTCTCCCTTCGCTGCTATAGTTTCGTTAACTTCGTAGGGATATTTTGGTGGTGGTAGTTCCCAAAGCCAATCAGCAACTCTCTGAATTCGAGGTAAATCGATTGTTGTGGGTGTGACTCCAGCGCCTAAAGCCGCACTCTTATTTCGTTCATCAACAGAAGTATTATTACCATCCCAATGTAACTGCAATCCCTCACGGGGTTCTTGATTCCAAACTGAGGGAAAATCAGAAGTACCAATCAGTTCATCCTCACGTAATTTATCCATTGGGAAATGGAATTGAATTGCTTTATAAGGATTAAAAGTATCTACTCTTCCTGGGCCCCAATCTGGTTGTTTTTCAACGAAATTAAGTCGAGATGCCTGATTAATTAGTGCATCTCTAGTTTGAGGAATTGCAATGAAGCGATAAAGTAACTTTTCAATGGGATTAAGACCCCCACTGATTTTTTCAATTTCTGGCAACATCCGGTTAGCAGTAAAGCGCTCATCTACACCAACTGCTGATAAGAATTTGATATATCCCTGCAAATTAACCACATTAGCAGGCATTGTCGTGATGACTTGATGTTCGCTATTGGGGGTATTTCGCAGCGTTCCTGTATGACATACAGCACAATTCAACCCAACTCTATCGATAAAGACTCGCCGTTGCGAAAAACCTATAGGCAAATCTTTGTCAGGTTCTTTGATAAATCCCAGAGAAGTGTAACCTTTTCCAGGTAATTTATCTGGGAATAATTCTGGTAAAACTTTCCAAATCCAGTAAGGGATGCCATTGACCTGTTCGCTGCCGATTGAACCATATTTAAAGTGGTTTTCAATATCAGCATAATCCACTGGGGAGTTGGACAAAACAGGCCAAAGGAAAAATATTGCTACTGCTACAATACCTACAATTACAACCCAAATCCGCTGGAATATTCCCTTGATTGAGGTTGGAAGTAAGGTAGGGTTTGTTTGTTCAGTCATGAAACACTCCCCATTATTTCAAGATTATTTGTAAGCGAAATTGTCGATGTGATACGCATCGCTTTTTTATCTAGATAAATTTGCAAACTGAGTTTCATGAAAGACTGACATTACTTCTTCCATCATTTCTTCATAGCTATTGAAGCGATCCTGCTCGTAACAACCCAAGGGATTTTCAATTACATTCAGCAGACATTTATTGCAATAAGTACAGGGTTTATCTGCCAGGTCTTTACCTGCTTGAAAAGATTTAACTAGGTCATTATTAGCAATTAGGGTACGAGCCATTGTCACCCCATCACAATAATGATCATTTATTGCCTGACGAATATAAGAAGCTTGCTGTAAACCACCTGTACATAATACGGGAATATTAACGTGCTTTTTAATTTCTCTGGAATCTAGTAAGTTTCTGCCTTGGTTCTCTATTAGTAACTGCTTGATTTTCGGGTCTTTTACATCATCACCACTAAATGCTTGAGGAGGCAATTGCTTTTTCACACGATTCCATAAAAAATTGAAAATTGGATGCAAAAATGCTTTGCGAAATAAAATGTAGTTGCGTGTGGTTTCGACACCACTTGACAACATGGCATCATAAGTTCTAGTAATGACATCAAAATTAAAATCACCAATGGGATTGAGTGGGTGAGGAAATAAGCTACCAGTTGACACATGGACGGCATCAGCCCCAGCTTCTTCTGCCCATTTACAAACTTGGATGGAATCTTCTATGGTATTACCTGGTTTTTCCCAAAAGGTGACGGCGTTGTTATAGTCAACGGCACTAATTTTGAATTGCAAATGAAAGTCGTTGCCTACTTCTTTGCG
>NZ_JADEXF010000719.1 GCF_015207245.1 Nostoc cf. edaphicum LEGE 07299 | reverse complement strand
TAAGAGACAGACCCCAGTTAGTACAGCAAGAAAGCAATCACGCGATCCATATTCAACAAAGTTTTAATCAATCTGCTTTTTATCCCATTTCCAAAATTCCATCTACAAACCTTTATAATCCTATTGGCGATTGGGTAGGAAGGTTAATTTTACCAACGAAACAGCAATTACAAGATGGTTTAGATTGGGTATGGATGGAAGTACAATATGCACCACCTACAGCACAAAATTTGGTAGGTACAATTGTGCGTTTGGAATGGAAAAAGAATAAAAATTTGCTTGCTTTGGAACGAGCAGTAACGCGAGATATAAATTTCACTCCTGAAGTGATTAAAAGTCAAAAACAAGGAAATATTCATCCTTTTCGACTAAATGGAGTTCGTCATGTAGGGATTTTACGCTCTTTAGCTGGTGCAAATCCTGATGATGAAGCAATTGTTGCTTTAGATTCAAGTACAATCATTGATGCAAATCAAGAAAAATCTACTTTGCAAATTGAACGCGAACCTGTTTTGGCAACTGGTAGATTTTATGGGTTGGTAAAAATAATTAAACCGATTGAATCTCAATATAAAATTAGTTTATATCCAAAGAAAAAGCAGTATAGCGATTATTTTTTGGTACAACATTATAATCCTAATGCAAATAAATTTAATGGTATTGAAGAAACTATTCGCATTCGCCAACAAGTAATAGATTCACGAAATTTTGCTCCTTCAGGTTCGCAGCAAATCGAGCGATCGCCTGCGGGTAACGATGGGTGGTATATTTATGGCGCTGCCGATGCAAAGGGCGTATTTACAGTACGCGCACTTGCACCTCGTTCTCTGTTGCAAATTCAACCCCGTCAAATTGTTACTGGTAAAGAATTAGGTCTAAATTACATCCAAGAGGTAAATTGGCAAAATACTGAGAAAAATAAAGGTAAATTCAATACTGTATTATTAACATCTGGAGAAACACAAAATTCCCTTAATCAATCTATATCAACATGGCAAGAAGGCAATAAAGCTATTGTCTTACACCTATTTGGTGGAATTGGCGGACGTAAAGCTGAACCACTGGGAGTACCTTATACTATCACCGGACATTTCGCTTTTGGAATTGCAGAAGTTGTCCGCGACGAGTTTACTAACGAATTACGCTTCGAGACTAAATACCACCAAATTTATGCCCATAACCCCGATGGAATTATTGCCGGAACGCATACATGGGCTGATTATATGGGTAATTTACAACGTGGTTGGCTGGCAACACGTCCAGTATCAGATATTCTGATCAAATTCGACCCGGTAACGCAGGATTATGATTTTGATGGTGTCAAACTTTCGCCTTTAGAAGAATTTCAGCAACAATTACAGGTAACTATGGCACGTTATCGGGTTGGTGATGGAACTGGTGGCGCAATGGTATCACCTGCTACCTCATGCGTCCAAGACGCAAGCCAAGCACTTTATGCGGCAATACTGGCAATTAAAAATCAAGTTACTACAACTCCTCAAATTCAAACTTGGATACGCGCCAACCCCAATCACCCGCAAACATTACGCTTTCAGCAGCTAGTTAAATTAGGTCAATCTTTAGAACAACAATTAGCACCCTTGGGTATAGTTCGCGCTGATTGGCAAAGTCAAGCAGGTATACTCGCAGGTACGGGCAGAGGAAAAACGACGGAACCATTTCAAGATCGTAGTATTTGGGCTGGTTTGACAACATGGCGAACAATAATGCCAAGGCTTGCACACGACGATCTCGCCGCAATATTTTTAAAACATGGTGCAATTATGCAAGTATTGCGAACTAATCAAGTAGGTGGTTGGGAACCTAACATTACACCCATTGCACCAACAGTACTTTTGGGGCAAATCAAGATTCCTTTTACTAATATTTCACCATTTTCAATTCTTTTAAACCGCACTTTAGCGTCCTTAGTATTTCCGAGGCTCAAAGATTGGTTAGTTGTTGTTGTACTGCTGATAATTTATAGTATTCTTGCTCTACCTTATGGTTGGAAATTTGGATTTTTACAGATAGAACTTTGGTCTGCCAATTGTATTGATAAATGTTTGTTAATATTGCGTTGTTTATTTTCACCTGCAATTGTTGAAGAACTCTTTTTTCGCGTTTTTTTGCTTCCTCATCCTAGCGAAATCACCAATTGGCTTCAATGGTCTTTGTGGGCAATAGTGAGTTTATTATTATTTATTTTGTATCATCCATTGAATGCTAAAACTTTTTTTAAAGCTGGAATTCCTACATTTTTTAATCGCGTTTTTCTTGTTTTAGCGGCATTTTTGGGAATTATCTGTACTGTTGCATATACCCTCACAGGATCTTTATTTGCGATCGTTTTAATTCACTGGATTGTAGTAGTAGTTTGGTTAATTGTTTTTGGAGGAATCAGAAAATTAGATAATAATCAAAAAATTCAGAACGCTAAGGTTTAATGGGGCAGGAGGTAGGGGGCAGGAGTTAATAATGCTTGGTTAAGGCTAAAACTTGATGCCTTTATTTAGCACCAATAAATCTAGGACAACCTTCCTCAGCCCCCTTTTTGTAGCAACCGCAGAACTTTTTATTAGCGATCGCACTAAATACCAGTATTCCACAACACACTGCTAAGGCACAATCAACACTGGGCAAGGGGAAAGGTTAATCACGCGAGTGGTAACGCTATCATCCGCTCCCTCTTCAGTCAAGCCTAGCCCCCGACAGCCCATGATAATTAAATCTGCCCCAATTTCATCAGCGACATCGCAGATCGTAAAAGCTGGTTTGCCTTGCCTTTCTAAGGTTTCAGATTGAATTCCTTGCCCAGAAAATAAAGATTGGGCATTTTCCAGCAGTTTCGCAACTACCTCTGGTGACACCATCGGATCGTCGGCACTAGGCGCGTCTTTTGGTGGTTCTTCGACCACAGACAGCAGCACCAAGCGACTGCTGTACTTTTTGACTACGTTGGTGACAACATCAGCAGCTTCCCGCGTTTCCCGGCTTTGATCGATAGGAAATAATACCGTCTTAAATATATCTGTCACTTGGGTACCCCTGACTCCGGTAAAATCTTGATGGTTCTACTTTCAAAACAATAACAAAAAGGCAATCAGGAGAGTTTGGTGTGTCCAAAAAAAGTTTAGCAAGTTTATCTTCGGCTGATATCTCTGGGAAACGTGCCTTAGTGCGGGTTGACTTTAATGTGCCTGTGGACGATCAAGGCAACATTACTGACGATACTCGCATTCGCGCCGCTCTACCAACCATCCAAGATTTGACGCAGAAGGGAGCTAAGGTCATTCTCGCCAGCCATTTTGGCCGTCCCAAGGGTGTGGATGAC
>NZ_JADEXF010000718.1 GCF_015207245.1 Nostoc cf. edaphicum LEGE 07299 | reverse complement strand
GGGGATTAAGGGGAGCCAGCGCGGTCTTGGGGGTTTCCCCCATGAGCGACTGGCGTGTGGGGTGTAATGACTGTGGAAATCATAACTAATTATGCAAACATGATGTAACTGAACACAATCTAAGTAATCAGTAATTCTTCGCGTGTCCGCTGATGCTGGACTTTATGGCTGAACTTCGCGCAGCCGACGCTCTAGAAAGCGGCGTTCGCTGTCATTTGTAACCAGCATGAGCGCGATCGCGTAACTCTGTAACTCTCTGCGGCTGAGGCTGAGGCTCCGATGCGGCGCAGCATCTCGGCACGGGTGGCGTGAAATAGATGATAGCCATTAAGTTGAGAAGCAAGCCCATCAATGAGTCCGAGGACCGTTTGAGGAGTCTCTATCATTGAGATTGCCACTGCCCGATTCAGCGACACAATCGGCGAGGGCTGCAAGCGTTCGAGCAAATCGTAGAGGCGGACAATTTGTAACCAGTCCGTTTCTTCTGCTTGTGCTGCTTGACAATGTAGTGCTGCGATCGCTGCTTGCACTGCAAACGAATCAATTTCGCCCCGCAATGCTTCTTCAACGAGCGGTAGCGCCTCAGCAATCTGCTGTTGATTCCAGCAACTACGATCCTGATCTTCGAGCAACACCAGATCGCCTGCCTCATCCAAACGGGCATCACGCCGGGAGTCGTGCAGCAACATCAGTGCCAAGAGTGCAGTCACTTCTGAGGGCGGTTGCGGTGCCATCAACATCCTCACTAGGCGACCCAGCCGGATCGCTTCTGTGCAGAGGTCAGCCCTCACCAGCGTCTCGCCCCTAGTCGTCGCGTAGCCCTCATTGAAAATCAAATAGATCGCCGTCAGCACTGCGTCTACCCGCACAGAAAGATCGGTTGTGTCCGGCACTCTATAGGGAATACCTGCATCCCGAATCTTGCGTTTGGCGCGCACCAGTCGTTGCGCCATCGTTGCCGTGGGCACGAGAAACGCCCGCGCAATTTCATCTGTTTCAAGTCCGCCCAGCAGCCGCAGCGTCAAAGCAACTTGCGCCTCGATCGCCAGTGCTGGGTGGCAGCAAGTAAAGATCAGCCGCAGCCGATCGTCTGGAATTTCGTCTGTATCGTAAGTTGGCTCCTCGCGGGTTGGGATTAACCCGGAGGCGGCGTACCATTCCAATTTTTCCGTCAGCCGTGTCCGCCGTCGGAGGCGATCGATGGCTTTGTATCGAGCTGTTTTGACGATCCACGCACGGGGGAGATCGGGCACACCGCTCGACTGCCATTGATTCACGGCGGCTATAAAGGCTTCCTGTACTGCTTCTTCAGCCACATCGAAATCCCCCACCAACCGGATGAGGATGGCGACGATCCGCCCCCATTCAGCCCGGTAAAGGGAGGCGATCGCTTGGTTTACGTCTGTTTTTGCGTTTGGGATCATACCTGAATTAAAGGAGGCAGGGGGCAGTTTTTCTCTTTTCTTCGATAAAAATTTTTGGCGAGGTGTCGATTTGAGTTAGCACCGTTCGACTTACTAACAAAAGGAAGTAACAACGGGAAATAAAGGAAACAACCCCATGAAATATTTGCTGCTGATTTACCTGGAGGAAAATGCCCTGAGCCAAACCGAACGGGAACATTGTTATGTAGAATCCGCGCAACTGGCACAACAACTCAACTCGAAGGGGCAGTATCTCGCAACCGCCCCACTCCACCCTGTGGCAACTGCAACCAGCGTTCGGGTGCGCGACGGTAAACCACTAATAACTGATGGGCCGTTTGCAGAAACCCGCGAGCAATTAGGCGGTTTTTTTCTGATTAATGCTCAGGATCTCGACGAAGCGATCGCGATCGCCGCGCGGATTCCAGGCGCGCACGTCGGCACCGTTGAAATTCGACCTGTGATTGAAGTTGCAGGTTTGCCAGAAAATTCGTAACTGCATTCAACCTCAACCCAAAAGGAGAGATGACGATGACAACCAAAAGCGCGATCGCAACTAATGAAGTTCAGATTCGCCAACTAATTGCCGAGCAACAACGTGCCATCTGCGCCAAAGATGTTGAGCAAATCATGTCCCACTATGCCAACGAGATTATCGTCTTCGATGTTAAACCTCCTTTCCAAACCCAAGGAAAAGATGCTTGGCGTCAAGTGTGGTCAGAATGTTTGCCTTGCTTCCCCGACACCTTTGAGATTGAAACACGAGACCTGAAGATTACCGTCAGCGAAGACTTAGCGGTTGCACATTGGCTATTTCGCTTCACAGGAAGCCAAGATCATCCGGCAATGCAGACGTGGATGCGCGTCACCGCTGTCTGCCAAAAAAATCAAGGCGAATGGCAGATATTACACGAACATCTCTCGGTTCCATTCGATCCAGAGACTTCTCAAGCTGTATTCACGCTCAACCCATAGCCCAATCTACTGAGCCAACACCATGAAACTCAATCCTTATCTCATGTTCAACGGCAACTGTGAAGCCGCGTTCAAGTTCTATGAACACTGTCTTGGCGGCAAAATTGTCATGATGATGACCCACGGGGATGCACCCTCAGCCGAGCATATACCTGCCGAATGGCATGACAAAATCATGCACGTCTGCCTCGATTTGGGCGATCGCCTCTTGATGGGGTCTGACAGTCCGCCTGGGTATTTTGATACACCCCAAGGCTTTTCCGTGCAAATCAGCGTTGACGAGCCAGCGGAGGCAGAACGCATCTTTCATATCCTGGCAGAAAACGGAAAAGTGAAGATGCCGATCGATCAAACCTTTTGGTCTGTCCGCTTTGGTATGTTGGTCGATCAATTCGGCATTCCCTGGATGGTCAACTGCCAGAAAACTCCTTGACTTGTGGGGAGGCGCTTATAGGCCAATACAGTTCAGTTAAGCATTTTTTCTCTTCTCTCTGTTTCCTCTGCGCCTCTGCGGTTCGTTAAAAAAGTTGACTTTGACAAAGAGTTTTAGCCTTAACTGAACCGTATTGGCTTATAGGCGTCTTCCCTAAAGTAAAACCTCAGCGCTTTTTCGCCGATCCTTTACTGTGAAATAATTCAAAAGAAAAACCCATGAGTACTCAAATTTTCGTTAATCTACCAGTTAAAAACCTCAATCAATCGATCGAGTTCTTTACTCAACTCGGCTTTGAGTTTAATCCTCAATTCACTGACGAAACTACCACCACATGTATGATTGTGTCTGAAAACATCTTCGTCATGCTCTTAACCAATGAGAAGTTTAAGACGTTTACTCCCAAAGAAATTTGTGATGCCACAAAAAGCACAGAAGTGCTTGTGTGTTTATCTTTTGATAGCCGAGAACAAGTTGATGAAATGGTTCGCAAGGCAGTCGCCGCTGGTGGAAC
>NZ_JADEXF010000717.1 GCF_015207245.1 Nostoc cf. edaphicum LEGE 07299 | reverse complement strand
AATTTGGGATAATTTAGTTTTTGCAAGTCCGTTATCTTCAGAAAAATTCCAGTAAGCTTTGTTATCTCAAAATTTGTATAAAATAAACCTTGAAAACTGTATTTAACTTCATGAATATCCTAAATCATTTGATAACAACAAGATTTCCAAATTGTTTCAAAAGTAGAAAATCTGAGTATTTCGAGATAATTAATTCTTCCTTCTCCAAAAATTTACAGCAGATTTCAAGTTGGTGAGGTCTACAAGCTAAGTCTGTTACCCAGGTATAAAGCGTGTTTTACTTCTGAATTTTGTATTCTGCTGTATAACTTGAGTGAAAACAAATATTGGTTAGAATAACTTAGATTAGTAACTATTAAGAGGCATCATTTGTGCATCTGTTAGTTGCCAAAAGTGTCAAATAACACAATACTTTTAAAAGTACATCAACTATGCAAACAGAATATCGGCAGCGTCGCGAGCAATTAATGGCAAAAATTGGTGATGGGACAGCCATTTTTCGCAGTGCGCCAATGGCAGTGATGCACAACGATGTCGAGTATGTTTATCGCCAAGATAGTGATTTTTTTTACTTGACTGGTTTTAATGAGCCACAAGCAGTAGCAGTGTTAGCGCCGCATCATTCAGAACATCGGTTTGTGCTGTTTGTCCAACCAAAGGATCGCGAAAAGGAAGTATGGACTGGTTATCTTTGTGGGGTAGATGCAGCCAAGGAAATTTATGGTGCTGATGAAGCGTACCCGATTAGCGAGTTAGATGAAAAGTTGCCGCAGTATTTAGAAAAAGCCAGCCGGATTTATTATCACTTAGGACGCGATCGCAATTTTAACGATCAAATCCTGAAACATTACCAAAGTTTACTGCGGACTTATCCGAAGCGCGGTACAGGCCCGATCGCTATTGAAGATACTGGCCCTGTCCTGAACAGCATGAGATTGATCAAAAGCGAAGCTGAGGTGCAATTGATGCGTCAAGCAGCTGCGATCGCTACTGTTGCACACAATTATGCCCAAGAAATCGCCGCACCTGGACGTTATGAGTACGAAATACAGGCGGAGATGGAGCGGATCTTTCGAGTGCGGGGTGGGTTAGGGCCTGCTTATCCTTCGATTGTGGCTTCTGGTGTAAATGCTTGCGTACTACACTACATTGAAAATAATCGTCAAATGCAGGATGGAGAATTACTGCTAATTGATGCCGGTTGTGCTTACGGTTATTACAATTCTGATATTACCCGGACATTTCCTGTGGGGGATAAGTTTACGCCAGAACAAAAGACGCTGTATGAGATTGTTTTAGAGGCACAAAAACAAGCGATCGCTCAAGTGCAACCAGGTAATCCTTTCAAATTAGTTCACGATACAGCAGTGCGCATTCTCACGGAAGGTTTAGTCGAACTTGGCATTCTCAAAGGTGAAATTGATAAGTTAATTGAAGAAGAGAAATACAAGCCATATTATATGCATCGCACCAGTCATTGGTTAGGTTTGGATGTCCATGATGTAGGTGTTTACCAGCATGGTGAAGACAAACCACAGATTTTACAACCAGGTCAAATTTTGACAGTGGAACCGGGACTATATATTGTGCCAGATACCAAACTAGCAGAAGACCAGCCTGAGACTGATCCTCGATGGGTTGGCATTGGTATTCGTATTGAGGATGATGTGTTAGTTACACCTGGGGGACATGAGGTTTTAACTGCGGAGGTTCCAAAAGAAATAGATGAAATAGAAAGATAAAAAATGGGGATGATGCCATTGGTGTCAAGTTAGGAAAAATGGATGACTTTGCAGAAATACGTTCGGCAGTTCTGCACCTGCTTAGCCGCGACTTCCAGTCGCCCAATACTTTTAAAACTCCACTTCTAAAGGAAAAATTGCGGTGAAAGTAGAGCCAACGCCTACCTGCGAGACTAGGTTAATTTGACCTTGCAATAGTTTTACCAACCGTGAAACGATCGCTAATCCCAATCCCGTACTATCAGGAAGATAGGGGCGATCGCTAGAACTCACGCGAAAGTAAGGTTCAAATATCTGAGCTTGGTTTTCGGGTGCAATGCCAACTCCAGTGTCAGAAACTGCGATCGCCCATCTCTGGTTATCTAACACTTGACATATTGTAATAATAGTCCCCGACTCTGTATAACGAATCGCATTACTAATAAGATTTGTAACTATTTGTTGTAATTGAAAAGAATCTGTAATCAACTTTTCGGGTGCGCGATCGCAATCGACTACGATTTGTAAATTTTTTCCCGCAGCCAAAGGTTCCAACATTTGACAGACATTATCGATTAATTCCCGCACATCGGTAGGCGTTAATTGGATTTTTATCTGTCCTGCCTCATAGCGCGAAAGTTCTAGTACATCATTGATTAAATGGAGTAGCTGTCTACCATTGCGTAGTACCCGCTCAATATGTTCTAAATTAGTATACTTCTCTTTTATATCGGGCTTTCGTCGTTGTTGGCGTAAAAACAGATCCGAATAACCAATAATAGAAGTTAGAGGATGTTTTAATTCGTGGGCTAGTTGGGAAAGATACTCTTGATTAGCACTAATTAACTGCGTGAGTTCCTCATTATGGAGTGTTAGCGATGCTTGCAACTGCTGTAATTCCCGCAAGCGTTCTTCAACATAACTCTTGAAACATCGAGCGATCGCTTCGTCTATGATAGCGTCAATCAAACGTATGGAACGAATTATCTCTACAGGTGTTCCCCCCAATAAATCTGCTTGTAGAGCATCAAATATTACTGTTCGTAGCAAATGATATTCTCTGGCTATTTCTGCTGGATCAAACCCTTGTTCGGCTCGAATAGCTCCATGCTGGAAACTGGCAGTAACTATCGACTGAATATCATTATCCTGAGATTTTGAAAGCACCGTTACCATTGCTTTCAAAACATCAGGGACATGATCCTTTACCGCTGTATAAGATAGGTCATCAGCACTTTCAATCCGTCTATCCTTACGAACTGCTAGAATCCATTTATCAACGATGGTGTCCGTTTTTTCAGCCAGTACTTGACTAAAATCCATTATGTTAAATTCAGCTAGGAGATAGATGAGTAAACTTCCATATCCAATTAGTTTAGCGAGTGCAGTGGGTATTTACCAAATTTAACAATTTAGTTCACCTACCAAAAGGAATAGATTATATATGCTCTTTTGTTTGCTGATTAATTTACTTCGTATAAATTTTTACCAATATAACTTATTTCCTATTAAAAAATATCAATCAAGCATGTAACATTCTTGATGCTTGGCTCGACTATATTGTTTAGCAGTCTGTGTAAGTGGTGCACTCACAACATAAATAGTAGCATAAGTTTTAAAAATTACC
>NZ_JADEXF010000716.1 GCF_015207245.1 Nostoc cf. edaphicum LEGE 07299 | reverse complement strand
GCGGAATTATGTGTAATCAGAATTTTTTTCCCACTATCAATAATAATTGGCAATTTTTCACAGACTTATCTCGACTTAACTATGAATTCGATCAACCAAGAAATTTATTACAAGCTGGAGCTAATGCGAAAAGCTCTGAGCGAAACTGGTGCAATGGGTGTGCGATTGCGCGGTTCAGATTGGTTCGCTTGGGCTACGGCTGGCGGTTCTAACACAGTGCTACTCGCTAGTGAAACTGGAGTAGCGGAAGTTTTGGTAACTGCTAAAGATGCCTGGATATTGACTGATGAGATTGAAGCTCAACGCTTACAGGATGAAGAGCTTCCGGGTAAGGATGAGTCGTCAGATCGTCTTTACAAGCTGCACATTAATCCTTGGGCTGATAAGGTTGCCCGCGAATCTTTCGTGCGTGAGGGCACAAACGGGGGAAAGATTTTGACTGACATTCCTACTACCCATGAAAGCTCATTACCTCTGTCACTCATAAATCAGAAGCGGGTGATTCTGCCAACAGAACTGGAGCGCTATCGGCGAGTAGGGCGTTTAGCAAGTGAAGCCATGACCGAAGTACTTTTGAAAGCCCAGCCTACCTGGACAGAGTACCAACTGGCTGGAGCGGGTGCAGAGGCGTTGTGGTCAAGAGGGCTACATCCAGCTTTGACGCTAGTAGCTGGAGAAAGGCGTCTGCCCCTATACCGTCATGCCACGCCCAAACAAGAGGCGCTGGGACGTGCAGCAATGCTGGTTTTTTGTGCGCGGGGATACGGTCTATATGCGAACCTGACGAGATTTGTCTTTTTTGGTTTGGAACAGGCCAATGCAGAGACACGAAATTTCGCGTCTCTGCATTCTCATGTCCATAAGATTGAAGCTGAAGCTTTGAACTTGTGTGTTCCTGGCACGCCTATCAACGTAATTTATGACGCGCTTGGTCAGGCTTATGAGCAGCATGGTTATCCCGAAGCAATTCGCCAACATCATCAAGGAGGAACTACAGGCTATTTATCTCGTGAAATCATCGCTAATCCAACTACGAGCGAAAATTTAGTGGAAAACATGGCTGTAGCCTGGAACCCAAGTTTACCAGGAGCAAAGGTTGAAGATACTTTCATCATCCAGAAGGATGGAGGGCTAGAAAACCTAACTTTTGATCCAAAGTGGCCAAGCGTGAAAGTTGAAGGACGCGATCGCCCCTTACCATTAGAAATTGACTAAAATTGAGCCAGCCGCAAGCCCCTTGATGTGGTATCAATGGGTCTTGCTGCTGGCTTTGTCTAATTTTATTCGATGTCGTGAGTCAAAATAATCCGTAATTGATAATAACGCTGTTCTCAATTACGAATTACGAATTACGAATTATTCGATCGCCCTTCCATAAGTTTCAGTCATTGCTTTAAGGCGATCGCTAATCTCTGGCGTTAAAGCTGCGGACTGATATCGCCAACCCCAACTCCCTACATTTTTGCCAGGAAAATTCATCCTAGCTTCGGTACCTAATCCCAAAACATCCTGTAGAGGAATAATTGCCTGATTAGCTACAGAACTTAGTGCCAATCGAATCAAATCCCAGTGGATTCCAGATTCACTCTGACAACCCAAATAACGCAAGACTTGTTCTTTTTCTGGGGCTAACAATTGATTGAACCAGCCAACTGTCGTGTCATTGTCATGAGTACCCGTGTACACAATACAATTAGGTTGATAATTGAACGGTAAAAAACGCTTTTCAGCTTGTGAACCTTCGCCAAAAGCAAACTGTAAAATTTTCATGCCTGGAAACTCAAATCTGTCTCGCAGAGCATATACTTCTGGTGAAACTTCTCCCAAATCCTCGGCGATGATTGGCAGCTTACCTAACTTCTGTTTGAGTACCTCAAAGAAAGCCTCTCCAGGAGCTTCAATCCACCTACCATTCATAGCAGTTGTTTCGCCCTGCTTTACAGCCCAATAAGCTTGAAATCCCCGAAAGTGATCGATGCGAATCAAGTCTACATAATTAAGCATGGACTGGAAGCGTTGCACCCACCACTTGAAATTCTCCTGCTGTAGCCGCACCCAGTTATAGACTGGGTTCCCCCAAAGCTGTCCAGTAGCGCTGAAGTAATCTGGAGGTGTTCCTGCCATTAGTGCTGCCTCACCTGTCTGTTCATCAAGGCAGAAATTACCGGGATTAGCCCAAACGTCAGCGCTATCGTGAGCCACATAAATTGCGATATCTCCTAGTATCTGAATCCCACGCTGGTTAGCATAGCGCTTCAGTTGTGACCACTGCGAGAAAAACTCAAACTGTAGATATTTATGGTAAAAAACTTCATTTGCAAGTCGTTGCTGCCATTGCTCGATCGCTTCTGGTTTGCGTTGAGCGATCGCCACTTCCCAAGTATTCCAACTAGCGCCGTTATGAGCATCTTTGAGCGCCATAAACAAGGCATAATCATCTAGCCAGTAAGCCTGACTCTGATAAAACTCCTGAAATTCCTGCTGCTGAATTGATGTTGCACTAGTTTTGAAGTTTTTACAGGCTTTTTGCAGTATTGGTATCTTCGTTTGGATAACCTGCGAAAAATCTACTCTTTCAGTCGAAAACTTTGGTAAATTTGTGAAATTTTCAGCCAGCAAGCCCTTTTTTTGCAGCAGTTCTGGGCTGATTAACAGGGGATTTCCAGCGATCGCTGAATAAGAAGCATAAGGAGAATTACTATCTCCGGTAGGCCCCAATGGCAATATCTGCCAAAGCTGTTGTTTACTTTCTACTAAAAAATCAACAAAACGATAAGCTTCCGATCCAAAGTCACCAATACCAAACTGACTAGGAAAAGAAGTAGGATGTAGCAAAATCCCGCTAGATCTAGGAAAAGGCATAATAAACCTCTATTTTAAGAAATGAGAATAAAACAAATGACAGAACTGACTAGCACAGGATTACGAGCTTATCCGAACTATCTCAAGTGAGAAACTAACAAAACTAAAATTTGTTGTGACTAGTTCTAGTGTCTTCAAAAACCCTAAAATCGTGATAAATACTGGTTTTAGGATATGTATAGACGCTTTTAGCAGCTGCCGCAGGCATCGCAGTTTAGGTAAATGAATAAAGTCGAGCTAAGTGGTATGGTGTTCATAAACGCTGCTGACTGGTTTCATGCAGAACTCGAAGAAGTATAACTTTTTGATCTACGATCTAAGATTAAGAGGTATAAAACATAGATGCAAAGGTTAATGTTTCGTAGAAAGTTTGTATTCTTTTGCTCTATTTTTTGGAATTAATTGCTCACTAATCATAATTCTCTCAATCCCAACCTTTTTAATTTTTTTCAATCGAGATTAATCGGTCTATCACTAGAGCACTAT
>NZ_JADEXF010000715.1 GCF_015207245.1 Nostoc cf. edaphicum LEGE 07299 | reverse complement strand
GCACAAATCGCTTAATTTCACCACAGGCAATATAAGATTTGCCATCGGGTGCGGTTTTGACTTCATCAACGACGTAAAGCATTCCTTCCTCGCGCACCGATCGCGGAAAACGCATATTCCAATCCGGTTCATATCCATCGGAAACCACCCTAGCACGTAGTTTGCTGCCATCTTTGACACACTGAACTAAAATGCTGTCCCCTACACTGTCAGTTGTGGGAAGATCGGCAGCACTGGCAGGGCCTTTGGAAGCTTTACCTGTGTTAGCTCGATTGGATTGTCTAGGGGCAACAAAGATATCTGTTTCACCGGGTTGAGCAAAACGGGTAATCTTACCACGTACCCGATAGAAAGTGCGATCGCTTGAGAGTTCCAGTCCTTCAACGACATAGCGTGCCCCTTCGGCACGAATGGCACGGGGAAACTGGATGTTCTTGGTTAAATCATAGCCTTCGGACATGACCTTGACCCGCAGTTTACCCCCTTCACGAACGCAGTGCAATTCAACACCTGAACCGACTTCATTCACAATCGGCATCGCGTACACTTCATCGCCAGCAGTCACACCACGACCCACCAAATCGCTGCGATTGCGCGTCATCGTTTGGTAAGTCTGATCCCGCATCTCTTTCCGTCCGGCATTGCCTAAAGCTTTTTGAGCGATCCGACCGGCGAAATATTCAAGCTGATCGATTTCTTCAGCAATTTCAAAATTCTCATTCAACCCTTTATCTCGCAAATCTTTCACAAGCGATCGCAGGGTTTGTTCAGCTTCCTGATGCTTGCCATGTTCAGCGAGATTAAGGCTAGTCTCTTTGGCCTTAGCAATGGTAAGGCGACTCAGTTCCAGAATGATATGGCTTGTAGCAGCAAAAGCGGCTTCCTCAACAGTGCCAACTTTGGTGACGACATCGACTGTACCTGAAACGCTTTGAATGCGGTCATCTTGCACAACATCGGCGCTGTAATGCAGTTTCATCACAGGTAAATCACCAACTTGAGCGCTTGATATCCCCAGACTCAAACCGAGAAGTTTGTCTTCGCCCTCGTAAAGCTCTCCCAAGGTGATGACAGCTTGACCAGCGTCATTCTGGCTAACTTTAGCCAGACTTAAAGTATCAACCAGGCTGACACCATCAGCCAATTCAAGCGTCACCTTGAGGTTCTGTCCCACTACTGCTCTCAGACTGTCTAGCTCAATACTAAACACTTCAGTTGCTTCATCGATGCTCTGAATAAAGTAGAAGTTGCCCGTGGCGGCTCTTGCCATTCCAATCAACAAATCTTCATTGAAACCCTGAGCAAAACCTAACGTAGTTGTGATAATGCCTTCCTCTGCTTTTTGCCCTGCTGTCGCCGTCAGGATTTTGGGGTCTTGAATGCCCATATTGGCGTGACCATCGGTAAGCAGGAGAACACGATTGATTTTTTGCGGATCGAGTCGCGTTTTCACGTGTTCGCAGCCTTTAAGCCATCCCCCCGATAAGTTGGTAATACCACCTGCTCTCACCTTGCGGATGGAATTTTTCAGGGCGGCTTTGTTAGTCACAGACTGGGGTGGCACAACACTGTCCACTTCATCATCGTAAACAACTACTGAGAGAATGTCATAAGGCTCAAGTTGGTCTACCACAGACTCAGCGGCTTTGAGTGCGTGATGCAAGGGAGCGCCTGCCATGGAGCCGGAACGGTCAATTACAAGCGAAAGGTTAAGGTTACGTCGAGGAGATTTAGCTATGTCAGCACGAAAACGTAGCAGAATATCAGTCTTTAATGAAGATCCTGCGGTGAGGATAGACTGGTCAAATTCGTAACTTGTCTTAATCATTTTTTTATATCCCTTAGAATTGTTTGTTATCAGCTACAAGCCTTGCAATACATAGACATTAAATGCTTTATTTAGTTTACCCAGAAATAAGTTTGTTCAGTATAAAAATGGTATTTAATGTAAAATTTTATAGCTTTGGTATTTCACCAGCGTAGACAAAGCCCGTCGTAGGCATTCTCGACTCTCCGGTACTGAAAGGCGATCGCACTGGTCACTATTGCGGGAAACTGAAAGCAGATATATTAAAAGAGGAGAACCTAATGAGTTGGACTAAAGTTCTTGCAGCCGATGCACTTTCCCCAGGTACGCGAGAAGTGGTGAAAGTTGGCAACCGGAAAATTTTGCTTTTGAATCACGAAAATCAGCTTTATGCCGTAGATAACAACTGTCCCCACTTAAAATTACCGTTGAAAAGTGGGAAAATCACTGAAAGTGGGGCAATAGTTTGTACCTTCCATCGCAGTGCTTTTGACCTGCGGACTGGTGAGGTACAAGGATGGTGTGCCTGGCCACCTGGTGTAGGTAAGGTACTCTCGTTGGTTTCACAACAAAAAGCATTGCCAGTATTTCCGATTCGTGTTGAAGAAGGTAGTATCTGGGTTGATGTGCAAGAGGAATAGCACGCTCACCCTGAATTTACTGAAACAGTGCTAAATAAAAAAAGAAAAACCCCAGCTAAACTCATTTGCTGGGGTTTCTATCAAAATTTATCTATTTCAGAGATATAAGAATCATGGATTGAGAAAATACAACATCTTCTCAAGCAGTTGGAACACTTTGCTGTGATGTTATGTTGGGTTGTGTGTTACCATTGCCAGCTTCTATAGAAGTTGTAGCACTTTGAGATTGGCCTAAATTCACTTTGAATACCTTCTTCTGCTCTTGCTCCAGTTTAGGTAAATTCAAAATTAAAATCCCATCTTTCAAGTCTGCCTTAACTTGTTGATTCTGAACTTTGGTTGGCAGAGGTATTACTCTAGTGAAATTACCATACCGGAATTCAGAATGAACTTTGGCGTTAGATTGGGAATGTTTTTCATAACGATGCTCACCAGCTATCGAAACTGCATCTTGAGTAACTTGAACATCGAGGTCTTTAGCTTCCACGCCTGGAATCTCAACTCTTAATAGCAACTCTGAACCATTATCATGTAATTCAACCGCAGGAACCCACGCTGTTCTTGCTGATCCAGAAATATCGGAGTTGCCATGCTCGGCTACTGTAAGCTCAGAGAATAATTGATCCATTTGACGACGCAGAATTTCCATTTCACGGAATGGTTCCCAACGAATGAGTGCCATATTTTAATCTCTCCTTAACTTTCTAATTCAATCTTGGGTAATCAAACAAAGTTTTAGAGGTATTTTTTAGAGAGGAGCTTTATTTGCTTTGTTTCTTCTCTCTAGTAAGTAATTTAATAAAAGAAGAATCTAAAAGTAGTTGGGTAAACCGTACAGCCATAGGTTGGATTTACCGTATCAAACAAAAAAATTATGAAAAGCTTGAGAATAGTGAATGT
>NZ_JADEXF010000714.1 GCF_015207245.1 Nostoc cf. edaphicum LEGE 07299 | reverse complement strand
AGAGGCGCAGAGGAAACAGAGAGAAGAGAAAAAATGCTTAACTGAACTGTATTGTATATAAGCGAAGTATTCTTTTAAGTCCAATAAAGAATTTCAGCATTTGGAAAGCGCCTACTAATCTCACTCTCAAAAAAGCTACGCAACGCCTTCATTGTATCCTTCTCGTAAACGTATTTCGTCCCACCAAACTTATTACGCTTGACACTGCGTTTTGCCTCATCCATCTCTAATTTTGATTGTGGATACCAAGTTTGTAATACTTCTTTTGACCCAGGAGTGAACCGATGCGAGATTAACTCAAAGGTAAGGTTACAATCAAAATCCAGTGCCTCGTTTATCTGTTCAAACAAACGACTATAGTGCATTTGCCAATCATCTATCGGTATAATTGGCGCGATAACCAAGCCTATTGGATAACCGCCACCGCCACGCTCTTGTGGTAGCGCCAACCGTCGCAATGCATTCAGTCTAGATGCTACGGATGCTGTACCACCTTCAAACTTACCAGAAATTGGTGCGGCATTAACGCTCATCCGACAGCGAGTATTCCCATTGTGTGGTAAATCGAGTAATCCATCCACAGCATCAAACTTCGATACCCAACGTAGATGTGCATTGGTACGAGTGCCAAAGTAACGAATACATTTAGCAAGACTTCCAGTTAAATGCTCAATCCCCAACGGATCAGTGTAACAGCTAACTTCAAAACTTGTGGTTTTCCCCTGTTGCTCGTAGTTCGCTAAGTTCTCTAATATCTTCGGTAAGTTGGCAAAAACGCGGATGACAGGTGGCCCCGATAAGCTACCTGCTAGGTAGCAGTATTGACAGTGAGCAGGACAACCTTCGGCAAGGTGAAACTGCCAATCCGCAGAAGGTGGGATGGGACTCAGTTTAAAAGAACTGGGTGGTGCAGTAACTACCGCTAAGGTACGTTTGGCGATGTTGTAAGTATCCCGCTCAGATTCACCGCGCAGTCCCTTCAGGCGGTTCTGTGATAGTTCTTCTATTGGTAAGTTGAGTGACTGCACACGTTTAAGAATCTGTTGCCCCCAATCCTCATCTAGGGCAGCAGGTGTAAACAGTACCCGTTCAGGTATCCACAACCTTGGCGATCTTGTTTGTGTATCTGATACTGAAACTTGGTCTGTAATGATATTCAGCAATATCTTTCTCCGTTATTTAGTTTGCTGACTTCTGCAATTAATTTTCAAGGACTTGCTTAATTCGTCGTTCTAACAAATCAAGATCCAAACTGCCTTCATCACGGTTAATTCGACGCACAGTTGAATTAACATTAGCTAAATTAACCAATAAATCTTGAAGAATTTCCTGCTGCTGACGGGCTTGGGTAACTTCGCGTGGCTCCTGTACTAAATCACGCACGATGGTATCTTCAGCGCGAGAGGCGATAATTGGATCGCTTTGCCCTTGAACGTGAACAAAGGTTCGTCGCCCTGGGCCTCGCTCCTCTTCTATTGGTATAACTGCTGTTACTTGGTCAGAACGCACATATTTGCCAAATCCCAAATGGACTAGCTCTGATGAGAGAATTTTCATATAATTGAAGCGTTATTTTTATATCTTACTTATATTGTAAAATCTAGGAAAGTGACTTTAAGCCATAGAGCATACGGGTTATACCCAATTCAAGGTAGTAGTTTCCTTTCCCAATTGCTGCTTGATATCTCTATGTCAATCACACTATTTTTACCAGCTTTCAGGCTTGTTCTGGGGTTTTACTAAGCTCAATAAACTCAAGTTTTAGGTTGCAGTCCTAGCCTTGGCTTAAGTACAGCATTTTATTAATTTGTAGCGAATTAAATTTGGCAATTCCTTGCAATGCCAATACGCCTCCTTGCAATGCTAATACCAATTCAATTAATGATTGCAACACATCCTTGGGTAAAGACGCGATTCATCGCGTCTCTACAAATGGTCTATTTGTCGCATTCTTTTTTTCAATTGGTATAATACATCGGCCGCATTGTTAATGTGTGCCCTTACAATGCCAATGCGTCGGGATGCATTCTAACAGTCATTTTTGTGCGAGTTTGATTGTAAATAATACCTGCTTCAAGTTGTAAATTTATTAGTGGCCTCTTTCTACACTGGCAGGATATTTAATCTTGCTCTGATTCAATGTCCTCATCTGCGATCGCAAAATCACTGATGTAGTCCCGTACAACACGCTCAAAAAATAGGGGAGCAGGCAAACCTGTCCAATCGCTGTAGTGACCAAAGCCATAGCGCAGTGACTCCACAAGGGCAGCTAGATCATCAGGATTATCTTCTGATTGTCTCAAGGTAACAACAATCTCAAGGGGATTTGGAGAAGGCCAGCGATTTACAAATGGAGCTTTTGTAGAGAGTTGACTTATCTTTAACCCAACTTTGTTGGCTAGGGTCTGGGTTGAACGATAACAACTTTGCCCACGTGAATATTGATGTGGTGCTTCACGTGCCACAGATAGATAAGCCACACATCCAGTTTGGTTAGTAGCGCTGAGTCGAAATAATCCAGTCGCACTAGATGCTGAAGGAATTTTAAGCGTAGGCGGCAGTTTGTTTAGTTCTTCTTTAGTCCTGGTATCTTCTAAAGAAGTCTCTATTAAATGTCTGGCTTTTTTTTCAATAATTCCAGGGGCGAGTTCTTGGCGAATACGAATTAGACGTGCGCCTTGCCATTCATCCTGCATATTCTCAAACTGCTGACCAAGGTTAATTTGATTAGTATTTATTTCCTCATCTTTGAGCCAAGACCATAGTTGGACGCAGTTGGAAGAATCAATCATAACCAATGGTTGCATCCCATCTTCCACAGAGTTAGAAATAATCTGTTTTACAAAGTCCATGAATCGAGTTTTAGACACATTACGCTTATCAGCCAGTTTGATTGGAGTAAGTTGGGCAATAAAAGCTAGTGCATCAGAAAAACTAAACCACGGGCTGATTTCTAAATTTCCTTTCTCGTAAGCACAGCAAAGCTCACATTTTCCTGTATCTACATTGAGGCGCATTACCACTGCTAAAAATGTATTCTCAATAACACCACGAAAGCGACCTCTTTGTTTACGGACGATTGTGAACCCTAAAATTTCTTTTGGTCTAGCTTCTAGTGGGATATTTTGCAAGTACTTGTCAACCTTTTCTTTTACACCATCAATCCGACCAGAATGAGCCGAGAACAAATCTTTCAGAGCTGACTGCATCCGATGGAAGAAGTCTGTGAGTTTGAGATGCTTTGTTTTGCGTGTCTTTGCAATGGGTAGAAGAAATTGCACGCCACTACCAATTTTTGCAAGTGCTTGGCGGGTTGAAGGTTTATTAACTTTATCGTCAGGTTTAACAG
>NZ_JADEXF010000713.1 GCF_015207245.1 Nostoc cf. edaphicum LEGE 07299 | reverse complement strand
GGGTAAAAAAACATTTGATACATCAATCATGACTTTTCAAACATCCTTTAAAAGACGTTGGTAACTTGCTAATACTACACTATCAGAAATCTAAAATCCAAACTTGTTTGATTCACTATTAACTACTTACATAAGCCAATTAACTACTACGTAGAGTCGCCACTAACTGACGTGCAAAGGCAGAAATTGCTTCATATTTATCGCTGTGAAGTTGCATCATTTGGCTACGTGCAGTCTGTTCATAAGGGTTATTAGCAACTGCTGCCAATTGTTCGTAACCTGGATAGTAACGGCAGAATGTATAAATACCGTTATCATCTAATAACCATTGGCTATAAACGCCTTCTTTGCGGGGAAAAAAGCTTTCTGAGGCATTACGAGAAATAACTTGGCGGGGATATTTCAAGATGTCTGCAAAACTATCTACTGCAACTGGCTGAATGCGTCCAATCAACCGTGTTGTCAGGTTTTGCAATATTTTTGATGCAGCTTTAGATTTAGCAATGGTGTCAGGATCTTGTCCTGATAAGATGACTCTGATACCGGCTTTAGCGCCGTTCGCACAAATTCTACCAACTAAGTCAGAAATTTGCTCGAACTCAAATAAAATTGGTGCTTCGTCGATAAAGAATATGGAAGCTGGACTACCTAATGCGCGTCGGAGTGCGGCTGAATAAGCACTCAAAGAGAGTACGGCTGCATCTTCACTATCTGATAGGTTTCTGAGAGCAAAAACTAAAAGTTGTGCATCGGTAGGAAAGCTGGATGGTGCAGAAATGGCTTGTCCCACGCGGCTAGAAAGCCAAAAGCGTAAGCGTAACTGAATTTGACTCAGAGCGTCTTCGACTCTACCAGTTAAAGAACTTAACTGCAAGTGTTCTGGTGAGCAGAAAAACAGAAAATCTTTTAAAGTGGGGGTTTTCTGCCAAGCAAGAGTACCAAATCCTCCCTCCATCGCCTGTCGATATCGCTCTTTGATGCCCTCATCTCTAAAGAAGGCTTCTAGAGCCAAGTTGAGCAGCGATCGCACGGTTTGCGATAAAATTTGACTTTCAGTCGACGATCCTAAAACCATTGTCATTAACGCTGATTCCAGGAAGGCGGTATAATCGTTAAAGCGATCGCGCTGTTGTTCTGCTTCTAGCGATCGTAAATCTGGCTGTTCAAATAAGTTATTCGATTGTTTGGAAATATCAAAATAGGCTCCATTCCTCTCCATAAACTCTGTGTAGTCAGTGAAAGTAGATGTCCCATCAGGTTTAGGGAAATCTAACGCCACAACTGGAATGCCGTGTGCTAAAGCCTGAGTTAAAATCCCTGACACCAACACCGATTTACCAGCACGGGTTGTCGCAAACAAAGCTAAATTTTTGTGCTGATTAAATAAATCTAAATGTATGGGTGTTCCACCTTCTTCAGCAATCAACTCAAAGCCTTGTTTGTCACCTTTTTTACTTAAAACTAGAGGCATTAATCCTGGAACTTCACTTGTTAAATATAGCTGGCGACGGTTGAAAGGTGTTGCTAATAAACCCTCCCAAACTATTGGTAGAGTTTGCAGCCAAATTTTCCAGGCATATTCAGTTTCCCTAATTACTTTGGCTGGACGTTGAAAACAGTTTTCAATATATCTTGTCGCCTCATCTAATTTTTCTAAAGTTGGACGATGTACTAAAATAGCAACACTCGTATAAATCGGGACTGCACCTTCAAATAATTGCTCTTGCGCTGCTACCGACTTCTTCAACTTTAATTGAGCGTTGACATCAATAGTTTTACTTTTTTCTTGAGCCATGATGGTTGTCATGTTTGACTGCTTCAGCACTCGTTGCAAAGTAGTTTTTACCACTGCTGGATTTGCAGCAGTCAACTCACAAAAAATTTCTGTATCTACTACTGTTTCTCTGGCTAACAGTTCCCATAAATAGCGCAGTTGAGCCGATTTACTAGTCCAACCGCCGGGTTTTTCCAGAAATGACAATGCGCCAATATAACGATTATTAACATTAACCCAGCGACGATCGGCACAAGGTACACTAGATTCCATCAGCAAAGTTGTGCCGTGGATATTGTCTAGAAGTAATTTAGTACTAGCTAAATCGGAATTGACTTGTTCGTGTAATCCTTCTTCATCTAAAGTCATTAACTGGGGAATAGCTATTGGCTGCGTATCATTAAACCTTTTCCAGATTTCTCCCCAGAGTTCATCAGCAGTCAAAGGTTTGACATCCAATCCCATTTTGTTAGATAAGATTTGTTCCCAGCGGAGAAAGCCCTGGTTGTAAGCATTTGTAATCAGGGTTTCGATACGTTGATTTTCTACTTCTAAAAGATCGCCTTTAAATTTCAACCACCAGGATTCAGCTTTGACTAAAAGCTTTTCTATCCAATCATCTGCGTGTTGCGAGTTAGATTCAATGGTGTAAGTTACATAAATACGCAAAAATTTAGGTTTACGAATTCCAGAAATAGTCAGTTCTTTAATTCTGGCTCTCTCCGCCATCAACAAATATTTGATGTCTCGCGAGGATGCATTTTTGATTAATGTTGCTAACTCTTTTTGGCGCTCTTTATCTGAACTAAAAGAACCCAAGTGTAGCGTCATTCTTTCACCGCTAGGAATGTCTTTTAATCCGGCTTCAATGTTATTAAAAAGTGTATCAATTTGTTCAGGTCTTAAGGTGGTATGAATTCCCTTACAATCAAAACCAAAAACAAAGCAGAACCGATCTTTTTGAGTACCTTTTGTCAACAGGTAAGCGCCAATATCACGTCCATTCATTGCAACGCGCAGCATTGTCGCCAAGTGCAAGGCATCTTCAAATGGCGTTAATCTACTTTCATTTCCGGCGATGCCGACGCTTTGTTTTCCGATTTTTTGCTTCATGGTTAACTTCCAATAAGCTTTGATAACGAGCAAAGCCTCTTGTCCAAGCGGGAACGCCAATAAATTTACTTAAAAAACTCCAACTCCTACCACCAGTTAAAATCCACCAAGTTCCTATTCCCCAACCAGTCATTAGTACTGTCCACAACCATTTTTGAAACTCTTCTTCAAAAAGACCTCCAAAAATCCCATTGATAATAAAGTAGGAGGCTAAGGCTATTACCGTCCAAGGAAGAATTTGATCGGCAGGGATTGGCCCTAATGAAGGTTGACTTCCCAGAACCTGATTGACTGGACGAAATTCTTGTTCCCGCTCTTGAGACATTTGAAATATTTTAATTAGTTACTGCTATCGCCAATTACAAAGCGTGTGAGTACATCAGCAATGGTAACAGCAACAACCACTAATAGGGGAGTTCTGGCGATGCTTTGCCAATCTTCATCTTTACGCACTGCATTAATC
>NZ_JADEXF010000712.1 GCF_015207245.1 Nostoc cf. edaphicum LEGE 07299 | reverse complement strand
TCCTAATTCCCAGGTAGAACCTAAGTTATGAGTATAACCACTACAAAAAATTGAAATAGTATAAACAAACACCAATTAACTGAATATCTCTATTTTCCTTGTTTCTAGGTGAGTAAATCCTGATTTATATATACCAAATAACTGTATATTTACATAAGTCTCATGATTGTAATGCAGACTCAAGTTTATCAAGTTCATCGTTAAGATATGCTAGTTTCGCCTCTTCATCAAGAAGTTGCTGTTCTAATTGAAACTTGACTGCCGTACCAGCCTCAAAGACTCAGCGTGAGAATGTTGTCTTCATAGTTACTCTACGGTCTAGCAAGCAAACTGATGTTTAACATACTATTGCTCACTTGGATTCAGTACAACAATAATTTCTGCTAACCTAATTCCCAAAGGTTTCCAGTGGGGATTGGTGGAAGAAAAAGTACTATCCCCAGACACTGCTTGGTAGTCATTGGGGAACTTTTCAGAAGCATTAGGAGCAGCATCTACTCGTAAAATGAGTTTGCCTTGATAACGGGATAATTTACTACTATCCAACAAAATAGTACCGCCGTAATCCCATGCCAATCCATAAAGTTTAAAGTTACCTAACTTCTTGCGTAATTCGCTCAAAGGGGTTCCCACTCCAATACCTTCGCGGGTTTTCCAAGCTGAACCCAGGTTACGCACATCTAGGGGTTTGGTACGAGTATTATCACTCCAAACTACTAGCAGCGATCGCCCCTGATTTAGATTTAACTGAGTAGCTGCAAAACTACCTATTCCTTCAGCACCAGAGATAGTTTTATCAACGAGATGGGATGCACCAAACAGTTTGACTAAATCCTGCTTGGTGGTTGTGCGTGTTATCGATCCCACTCGTTCCCCAGGAACAATTAAGGTATCTTTTAAGGGTTGCGATTTAGCAACAGTAACTGGATGATTTATTTTCTGGGGTAGTGCAAAGGCTTGGTTTACTGAATAGTTTAGCAGTAAAGCTAAAGTAGCTGTAGCAATGCCTTTGATTGATGAATTCATGGGTTCTATTTGGGGTAGCAGAATATGAGTGAGAAGTACTCATAGTTTAACGACTACAATTTCCCAATTACAGATTCCCAATTTTCCAAAAATTTTATTTCATCGCTCTAGTTGCGTTTAAAATTGCCAGCATTGCTACTCCAGCATCAGCAAAGACAGCTTCCCACATTGTCGCTATCCCTAAAATACCCAATCCAATAAATACACCTTTAATTGCTAACGCAAACCCAATATTTTGCCAAACAATTCTGCGGGTTTTTCTGGCAATGTGTATTGCTTCTGCCACTTTCGATGGTGCATCTGTCACGATTACAATATCGGCAGTTTCGATCGCTGCATCTGAGCCTAATCCACCCATTGCCATACCAACATCTGCTCTAGCAATCACTGGTGCATCATTAATTCCATCCCCAACAAAGGCAACTTTACCATGCTTGCCAGCCGTGCTGAGTAACTTCTCAATGGCATTAACTTTTTCTTCAGGTAATAACTCTGCTTCGTAAGTATCTATGCCGATCTGTTCAGCAATGCGGGAAGCGATCGCTTGATTATCTCCTGTCAACATTACTGTTCTCTCTACACCCATTCGCTTGAGTGCTTGAATAGCTTCTCTAGCATCTTCTTTGAGTTCATCGGCAATGACAATATATCCAGCGTAAATATTATCCACTGCTAGGTGGATAACTGTTCCCTCTAACTGGCAATTATCGTGAGATATATTCTCTCTATGCAATAGGCGATCGCTTCCCGCTATTACTAGCCTATTTTCAATCTTGGCTCGAATTCCATAGCCTGCTATTTCTTCATAATCTCCGATCTCAAATTCATCAATTTTTCCACCATAAGCCTTGCAGATAGATTGAGCGATGGGATGATTTGAGTGCGATTCTACTTTGGCAGCTAATTGCAGCAGTTCTTGTTCATTCCAGCCATTTAATGGTACTATTTCTACTACTTTGAATACACCTTTAGTTAACGTTCCAGTTTTATCAAAAACAACTGTATTAACTGCATTTAAAGTATCTAAAAAAGTAGAGCCTTTAACCAAAATACCACGTTTGGCTGCACCTCCCACACCTCCAAAGTAACCTAATGGAATACTGATAACAAGTCCACACGGACAGGAGATAACTAGTAAAATTAGGGCACGATAAACCCATTCAGAAGAAGTTGCACCCGAAATGAATAAAGGAGGTAATATTGCAACTACTAGAGATGTAAAAACTACGATTGGTGTATAATATCGGGCAAATTTAGTAATAAACTTTTCTGTTGCTGCTTTTTTACTTTTGGCATTTTGCACCAAGTCTAAAATTTTGGCAATAGAAGATTCATCAAATAGTTTTGTGACTCTAATGACGAGCGCACCTATTTTATTAATCGTCCCAGCAAAAACTGTTTCTCCAATTCTTACCGTTCGCGGTACAGATTCTCCAGTTAATGCAGATGTATCAACTTGCGAATTACCATCTATAATTTCGCCATCTAAGGGAATCTTTTCTCCAGGCTTGACAACGATAATATCGCCAATATTTACTGTTTCTGGCGATACTTTCTTCAGTTCTCCTTCTATTTGGATATTTGCATAGTCTGGACGGACTTCCAATAATGATTTGATCGAATTACGAGAGCGACTGACGGCAATATCTTGAAACAATTCTCCAATTTTATAAAATAACATGACTCCGACAGCTTCGGGCAATTTATGAATTGCGATCGCCCCTAATGTTGCCACTGTCATTAAAAACGTTTCATCAAAGACTCTACCTCTGACTATATTGTGTCCAGCAGTTTTTAAAACACTCCATCCACTTAATAAATAAGCAGGAATAAAAAGCAGGTATTCACCTATTGAGTAGAATGTATTGTGTAATTGATCTTCAAAAATTACACCAGGCGCATATAAACTTAAAATTGCTATCAAAGGCAATATCTCATTTTTCAGATTGAATTCTCCCCCGTGTTCATGATTGTGGTCATGGTTATGATTATCATCATGATTGTGATTATGAACATGGTTATGATTCTCGTGATGGTCATGTTCACAACTGCAACAATCCGAAGATTCTGAATGTATTTTCTGCTTCATTTTTTATATTTAGGCTAGTAAATTACTTGAGATATGAGCCTCTTTTTAAATGTAATGAAAAAAAGAAGTTTTTACAAGTTGATATTTTAAGAACGAGAATCTATCTCAATCCAGTTCGGCTAAGGTTTTTTGATGAAAATTATAGACCAATACAGTTCAGTTAAGCATTTTTTCTCTTCTCTCTGTTTCCTCTGCGCCTCTGCGGTTCGTTAAAAAAGTTGACTTTGACAAAGAGTTTTAGC
>NZ_JADEXF010000711.1 GCF_015207245.1 Nostoc cf. edaphicum LEGE 07299 | reverse complement strand
GGGTTAGGGTGGGGTAAAAACCAGATTCGTAAACTACCTCGCTACAACCATGAGCCGCCGCTAATTATACCAAGAGATACGTGCAATCAATTACCACTATTTGAGAAAAAGCAAGTCCTCAGCGTTGGGTTTATCAAACACAAACTTGGCTTTTTGACTGGGAAGGAAGGCTGTTATGCTCTGTATAATGGTTTGGAGTCTAAGTAGCTTGAGGAATATTTTAGTTGACAAGAGCGATCGCTTTGCCTTTTTATCACTCTCGGTTTACCCATTTGTTGATGAGTTAGAAAAAGTAGCAGTAGATAAAGATATTTTAAGTGTTTAAGAAAAATAATACCCTTGAGTTAGCTTTATTCAAGCTCTCGGTCAAATCGGCTAGCCGAGAATTGTGTGTAACATATATCACTACTAAGCTAGAGGGAAGTTAAAAATGGTTGCATTTACTCTAAAACCAACACAGATACTTGGACGCATACTATCCGCATCGCTAATTAGTTTGATGTCCTTAGAGGTTCTTAGCACCGCAGCGATCGGCCAACCCCCCCCTGCGTCTGTTGAAACCAAGCTGAAAGTGCCTAGTACAATGACCTCTTGGCCCTTTAATACTACCCGTTACTTGAAAGTGCCGCCCAATTTCTCCATCTCAGTTTATGCTCGCATTAACAAAGCTCGCTTTCTGGCAGTTGCTCCCAATGGGGATCTTCTAGTATCACAGCCCAGTTCAGGTAAAGTGTTAATTGTCCGCCCAAATGGCAGCAAAGACCCAATTATTTCTGACTTCGTAACGGGTCTACGCAGACCACATGACATTGTGTTTCATAAGATTGACAACACGACATACATTTATATCTCTGAGACTCATCAAATTAACCGCTTCATCTACAACTCTGGAGATAAAGTAGCGAAAAACCGTCAAATCGTTGTAACTGGCTTACCAGACAGCAGCACGCCGGAACTCAAAGGCGCTTATGGTCACGAACTGAAAAATATCGCACTTGATGCCAACCACAAACTGTACGTGTCGATCGCCTCTACATGCAATGCCTGTAAGCAAGATACTGTCAGTACTCCAAAACGCGGTGCAATTTACCAGTACAACGCTAATGGAACCAATCAGCGACTTTTTGCCCAAGGTTTACGTAATGCTGAAGGGTTAGCATTCTTACCTGGCACAAACGATCTTTGGGTAGTCGTTAATAATCGAGATAACATCGCCTATCCCTTCAAAGATAGCAGTGGCAATTACGGTAAGATTATCCCCTCCTACGTAGACAACCACCCACCAGAGGAGTTCACGAAAGTCCGAGATGGCGGTAACTACGGTTGGCCATTCTGCAATCCCAATCCTGACAGGTCAACTGGCCTCAACAATATGCCATTTGACTGGGACTATCAGTTAAATCGTGATGGAAAGGTTAATTGCAATGCAATGGACAGGATTAGCAAAGGTATCCAAGCTCATTCCGCTCCTTTGGGGCTAACATTCTTACAAAATACCAACTTTCCCAGCCTATACTCAAATGGGGTAGTGACAGGGCTGCATGGTTCATGGAATCGGCGGAAGAAAACGGGCTACAAAATAGCTTACTTTCCCTGGAACAGTACGACAAAGACCCCAGGACAAGAGATAGATTTAGTCACCGGTTGGGTAGTTCCAGCAACGCAAGAAACCTGGGGGCGACCCGTGGATATGGTAGTAGACCAGCAAGGTAATTTGTTAATTTCGGATGACTACAGCGGCGCTATCTATAAGCTTTCTTACACACCGTCATAACAGGTTAAGGTCTACAGAGACCCTAACTTTGGTGGAATTTCCCAATCTTTTCCTACGACTCCGGGAGTATACAAAGCCAACCAAGTAACTTAAATATTGTTGGTAACGACACTATTAGTTCATTCAGTGTACCATCGGGTACACGGGTACGTCTGTGCCAAAATGAAACTGGTGGTTTATGCCGGGAATATACTGCTGGTGATTATAAATCCCTTGGAAATGACCTTGATAATCTCATCTCGTATATAGAGATCAAGTAGCACCATTCACCGAATTTTAAATTTTGGATTTTGGATTGAATACTTTACAGCAATTTTCATGTATTTGAACCATATCTGCCGTAAGGGCACAGCATTGCTGTGTCCCTACCGCGTGGTCTATTTAGCTGAAAATAGCTGTATGTAAAAGTGTTTTACTGAACGCTTACGCCGTACCCCTCCGGGGAAGCAAGCTACGCGTAGCGTTCCGCAGGAAAGTCCAAAATTTGGAAAGGTCTGATATCAAGTCCGGTTAATCACTTATGATTACCGCATCTGTGCAAAAATCGTAAACGCCTTTTTCCGCCTGCGGTCTAAATGATAAGTCTTTAGCCGGATACGATATGAGACGATGTTTGGAAAGTCAACTAGAAACTGCGATGTCTACGACGGGCTGCGCGATCGCAATTTTTCCCACTGCACGCCCAGTTTCGCTGTAATTGTGAGCCGCCGCTAATTCTTGTAAGGGATATGTGCGATCGATTACCACACGAATTTTACCCCCTTGAATCAATTCTTTCAGATAAACCAAATCTTGAGTGTTGGGTTTTTGCAAAATAAATTTCGCTTTTTGACCGGGGAGAAACGCTGTTAAGACGCTCTCTAAAAAGACTTCGGGGCTGGGTAGTGTGGTGATATAAATTCCATTGGGTTTGAGAACTCTTTTGGTTTGAGAGAGCGATCGCTTACCCACTGCATCAAAAATAATGTCATACTGCGCTATATCTTCGGTAAAATCTTGCTGCGTATAATCAATCACGCGGTCTGCTCCTAGAGATTTCACCAAATCCAAATTTTTGGTACTGCTAACTCCCGTCACCTGTGCGCCTAAAGCCTTAGCAATTTGGACTGCAAAAGTGCCCACACCGCCCGCAGCCCCATTAATCAAGACAGTTTGTCCTATTTGAATATTTCCCTGATCTCGTAGCGCTTGCAGAGCGGTGAGCGCTGCTAACGGCACAGCCGCAGCTTCTTCATAAGATAAGTTCGTTGGTTTGAGCGCCACCAAGTTTTCTGGAACAGCTGCAAATTCGGCATAACTTCCTCCAGGGAAGCTAGTACAGCCATAAATAGCATCTCCTGGTTTAAAACGGGTGACACCAGAACCAACGGCTATGACATCTCCCGCCACATCAAACCCTAGAATCTTCGGAAATTTGCTGCCGGCAATCAAACTCAACATCCCCTGACGAATTTTCCAATCAATGGGATTAACGCTACTAGCACGAACTTTCACAAGTAACTGTGTTGGCTCAATTTTCGGTTGCTCCACGTCTTCATACTGCAACACCTCAGTCGCGCCATACCGACGGATAAGGACTGCTTTCATC
>NZ_JADEXF010000710.1 GCF_015207245.1 Nostoc cf. edaphicum LEGE 07299 | reverse complement strand
ACATAGCCCTCAAACTACGATAAACGCTACTCATCCCACTTCACCAGCCCACCATCCGCCGCCACAACCCCCCACTGCGGAAACTTCGCCAGCAGTTTCTTGATCACAATCTGCTTTCGCGGGATCGTCACTCCAGCAGCCCTGAAAATGCTGCTACACCAAAGTTTACAAGGTTTTATCTTCACTGGTTGCGTAGCTCGTAAGCACGCTGCGTAGATTTTTTAGCCATTTTAGTGACTATTTTCAATCGGTCTATTGCCTAGCACAATATCGAAAGCTCTTTATCGAAGTGCTAAAGACGGATTGGATGCAAAGCTCTCATACGCGCTGCCAATTTGCCTTGCGACTGAAGCAGGAAAGACATGAAACTCACCATTTTTCAGTGCTTCAATTATCGCTTCGGCGACTAACTTAGGCGGCTCTGCAACTTCAGTCAATCCTGCTGCATCAGCCATATCCGTAGCAATTGGACCAGGGTGAACGCTCAAAACAATTGTACCCTGCTCGCTCAACATCTCCCGTAATGACTGCGTAATCGAATAGGCAGAAGCTTTTGAAGCCGAGTAGGTTGCAAAGCTAGGGAATGCCTTTAGGGAAACAACCGAGTTGATCTGGGCAAAGACACCTCCTTTATTGGCTTTTAGCACCGGGGCAAATGCCTGCGCCATCCGCATCAATCCATATACATTACTGTTCATATGGAATTCGAGAGATGCGATCGCGTCTTCAGCCAGAGGAGTAGAGCCACTAGAAACTCCTGCATTGTTAACCACCATCTGCACGTCCTTGGCGACTTGAGCAGCAGTCACAATAGACTGGGGATCGTTTAAATCAATCCGAATTGGAACAACCTGATCGCCATATTTTTCTACCAGTAGAGAGGCACTCTCTAGCTTTCGCACAGCGGCATAGATTTTGGTAGCTCCGCGTTCAATAAAGGATTCAACCAGTGCCTTGCCAATGCCACGGTTTGCGCCTGTAACTAGAACAATTTTGTCTTTGATATCGTAGTTCATCTGAATTTTCCTGTTGAGTTTACAGTGAGTCAAAACTTTGAACAATCGGTCTAAGTTAAGGCAAAAAAATATTAGCTCTCTAGAAGGGAGACTGCGGCTTCCACTGCTCCTTCTAATGTTGTGTTATTCTCCATCACACGACTGAGCAGCGCCATGCCTTGAGTCGTACAGAGTAATAAACGAGCTAGATTTCGCGGATTGGTCGCGGGACTTAGTTCTCCTATTGCTTGGGCGCGAGTCAGAGCTGCCGTAAAGACATCTTCTACCTGTTGTAAGTTGCAAACAGCTTAATTGATAAGGCTTTCCGCTTTTCTTAGTGCCATTCACTTAGAGTCTTCGTAGATAGTCACTCCCGCACTGCGGAGTTCATCCAGGAACCATTTGGTATCCGAGAGTAGTTCGGGTAGGTAAAGCCCAGGGCGGGCAGGAGAACGGTCGTTGAATCCCAATACCGACGCGAGAGAAAGAACGACGCTCAGACCCGTGAGTGAGGCTGTGCCATGCTTGAACTCCAGCATCGATCGCGAACGCTTCGTTCGACCATCGGCCTCGCCCTCGATCTCGACGACGATCTCGGTCGCCGCCTCACCGCCCCGGCGGCGGCTGGACGATTCACCATTCACCAGGTCGAAGCGTACATCCGGCGCCCCAGTGGCGGCATGGAGACTCACGGTATCGAACGTGGAAAATGCGGTGGCATTGAGCGATCGACCGTCGACTGATTCAAACTTGCCCTTTGCGGCGTCGCCGAACAGCCATACGCGCCGCCCACCCTCGAATACCATTGCCGGGGGAGCAGCCCCGTGTACCCGCTCCATGTCTTCGAGCGCCGCTGGACCGACTGTATCCTTCTCGTCGACGATTGCGCCGAGCCTGATGGATTGGACGATCTCGAAGCCTTTGGCACTGTTGAGTGCCAGAAACGTGGCCGCACCGGCCATCCAATGACTGGCAAGCACGACGGGTGCTGCGGTCGCACGATGCGCGAACAGTGCTAATTCGGGGCCGCTTTCGGTGAGGGCAGCGTTGATGTTCAGGTAAGGGACGCCCAAGTCCTGCGCGTAGCTCATGCCTTTAAGCCCAGCTTCGGGAGCCAACATCACCACGGCAGCTACGGCGACGTCATCACCGAGGCCTAAGCGGGGCTTATCAATATCTATGGCAACGGCTTCGGCAGCACCCACCTCCTGGGCAACTTCGCCTGCCGCTTGCAGGTTCCGCCCTCCGATGAGCACTGGAATGCCGGGATGCCTCTGACGGAACCACCTGACGGCGGCGCGTCCCACGACGCCCGATCCCCCGGCGAAAAGTACCTGTGCTGTTGTCATCAAGTTAGAAGCGCGTTCTTGGTCAAAAACAATGGTTGGTTCTTTGGTTTTCATAATGCAATAAATGAGTGAATGAAATATACAATCGAGCGTACCTTTGCAAGCTGTTGGCGTTTTACCTGTTTGCTGCGATCGCTTACCAATCATGTTGTTGTATTAGGACCCGCATTTCTCACAAGCTTCCCTGCTTTGATGGAGCAGAGGTCTGGGGCAGAGGGGCAGAGGGGAAAGAACAAGGCACATTGAACTCTCCCCTGCACCCCTGCACAAGCGCAGGCTTTGAGAGGTACGGTGAGAAATCTAGGCAGGAGTGCAAGCTGCATTGGATTCTCGTCTGATCTAACTTGAGTGTAATGAGTGCTAACGCTCAACTTCTTTCAGATTCTTACAATGATTTGTCAGATTCTTATGAGGTTAACGAACCTGCTTGGGGGTCATTCCAGTCAGGCGCTTAAACTGTTGCGTCAAATGGCTTTGGCTGGAGAAGCCGACTTGTAAGGCAATGTCCGCGATCGCCAAGTCCGTTTTCGACAGCATCACTTTTGCTTGTTCCACCCGCTGTTGAATCACATACTGATGCGGCGAAATTTTAATTGTTTGTTTAAACAAACTGGCAAAGTAAGTGGGGCTGATATTAACGACATTTGCTAGTTCAACCAGTGACAAATCTTGATCTAGATGAGTGTGAATGTAGTCGAGCGCTTGCTGCAACTGGATATGAGTTAAGCTTCTATTCTCAGGTGCAATGATTGGTGCATCCTCAGAATAATGCCGCAACAGATGGATGATTAATGCTTGAGACAAGGATTCAACATATAATCGCCCCATCATGCCACCTGATTTCACCTCAGCTAAAAGTAGCATGGCAATCTGCTGAAGATTCAAGTCTTGCTGACCGAAATGGTTGACCAAATTAACCCGTGCTGTATTGATTTGAGACACTTGGGCAACTTGTTCGACCAGCTTTGGCTGTAAATGAATGTTGAGTTCCGTTTGGACAGCCTCACTTCCTGGACAACACC
>NZ_JADEXF010000709.1 GCF_015207245.1 Nostoc cf. edaphicum LEGE 07299 | reverse complement strand
CTCTTAAATCACAAGTTGTCGGCAAACAAATTCCAGAAGCTTAATATCTAATTATTGCTTCTCTACGAGACGCTACGCGTAGCTTGCTCCTGTGTAGAAGTACGCTCTAATTCCAAATCATGAAGTCTGAATGCCGAAAGTCGGCGTTCAGACTTCTCTCACAATTCCTAACGAAATTTTTAACAATTTGTAATATTAAAACTACACCCATAACGCTAGTACTCGTAGAAGTTGCTTCCTACGATCCTTGGGTAATTATTGTTGAGGCGAACCTCCGGTGGTCAATTTAGCTTTTGGGGTCGGTGTTTTTGGACTCTGTGGAAGTTCTGGAGATATTTTGGGCGACGATCGCACTATATTAGGAGACGTAATTGCCGGCAGTTTGCCCCGTTTGACTAAAGCTTGATGAATCATCGCCGCCACTTCCGCCCGACTAGCTACTTTGTTAGGATCGAGGACTTGGGGATTTGGGTAGTTAACTACCAGACCATTGGTTGTAGCAGCAGCGATTTTGGCGATAGCATAAGGCGGAATGTCTTTAGCATCTTTATAGACACTAATAATCTGATTTGGGGAAGTGGGTGCTTTTAAATTCAGCCCACTGACAAGGGCAACTAAAACTTGTACTCGCGAAATATTTTGTTGGGGTTTGAAGGTTTTTTTCGGGTAGCCTTTGAGAAATCCCGCACTAATGGCTTGGTCAATTGCTGGAGTTGCCCAGAAGTTTGTTGGTACATCTTGAAATGCGATCGCAGTCTTAGACGGTTCTTGGTCAAAGGCTTTTTCTAGTATGGCAGCAAATTCAGCGCGGTTTACAGGCTGATTTGGTCTAAAAGAATAATCAGGAAACCCTTTGAGAATCCCACGCGCAGAAAGAACGTCTATAAAACGCCGACTCCAAAAGTCATTAGGCACATCATTAAATGCAATTGGCGGCGGAATGATTGATTTTGGTTTTGCCGGAGTTACTAAAGGCAACGCTGATGATTTGAGTGATGACTCAAGTTCTGTTGGAGGAGATACAGGTGTTTGTGGTTGTGGGGCTTGAGTTGGGATTACCAGAATAGATGGTAACATTGCGCGGTAAGGAGTTGCGCTGTTAGTTGGGAATGAAAGTGTCTTGGGTTCAACAACAGCTTCAGGTGAAGAATAGGGCAAAACGTTGTTGGGGACTGTATAAGGTTCTACCTTGGCAGCAGGAGAGGGCAATACTGGATTTGGTCGAACACTAGGAGACGGTGTGGAGGAAGGCAACAGCAGCCCGTTTAAGTTCCAACTAGAATCTCTGCGAGACAATGACCAAAAAAGAATCGTTCCAATAGTGGTGAAGGCAACCAAAATGGCTATAAATTCATCAAAGCCAAGGGCAGTTTTTTGAGATGACTCCGGTTCGGAAGGAGGTCTATTTGTCATCGTGATACCCTGGTAGCAGTAAAATTTGTGTCTAAACAAATTAAGCCACAGATGACTCTTTTACACCAGCCTTTTTTAATTCGTAATTCGTAATTCGTAATTTGTAGTACGGTATTAGGTTTCTGGTTCAACGCCAAGCGATCGCAATTGGGCAGCTAGGCGATCGGCTCTTTGGGATTCCTGTTCGGCTCTTTGAGATTCTTGTTCTGCTCTTTCATCCCCACTCAACAACAAATTACCTTCTAAATCCCACCAACGCAGCCAGGGTAATTCCACATTCTGATAAACTCCCTGCCATAAACCTAATTCAACACCCAAAGAAACTATAGGATAATGTCCTCGTTCATTTGCTGGTAAAACTTGATACTGTCCTTCAATTAGATGATAAACTTCTAGGCTGGCTTTACTCGCTTCATAAATGCCGTAGAAGGCAGGACGAATCACCTGCTCATAAATCCAAAATTTACCCTTCAAAGGAGTTTTATCTCGTTCTTCACTACCGTCCCCAGAGACAAATTCTAAGACAATCAACGGGGCAATAAACTCTCGCCACATCACATAAGAACGTCGCGTTTGCCCATTGAGCAAAAATGGTACATTCGGTACATAAAACCAATCTGGTGCTTCTGCGCCTTTTTCGGGGGGATCGGTCAACCGCCAATAAATCCCTAAGTCCTGCCCTATACAGTATTCACCTTCAGGATTTAATTGCTTAAGGAGGGGTGTAATTGAGTCAGTTAGTAGGATGCTTTGGGGATGTTCTTGCCAATTTTTGCCTTCGGCACGCTCCGCGAACACGAACGTACCATCGGACTCAGGAAGTTGAGTATGATCCGGGAAGGGAAAAGGAGTCAGAGCGTTGGGTGGATTGGTTACAGAGGTCATAACGCTACCTTTGCACTCTTCGTAAAGGTTATTTTTAGTTTAGCTTGCGTAGGCGTAGCCCGTCGTAGACATCGCTTTCTCAATATTCTCCACCCAGATTATAAATTACACGCCAATTACTTCCAGCCGCCTGAGAAAGATTTTCAGATTGACAGTACCACTAGTTTTATTAGATACCTAAACTAAAACCGGATTTTGAGGGTGGCAGAATGTAAAATATTAACTTATTCTTTACCTGTCTTTGAAAAAATCAGGGTGTCTAGTGCCAGAAGAATTCAGTTACCAAATTTCACCGCCATTTTTGTCTGAGGGTAGCGATCGCGATCTTGGTTTAGATTCAACCCTCCAAGAACTACCAATGTATAACTTCTCGGTGGAAATCAGCCACACTGGTATGGAAGTGGCTAGTTTTTTGGACAAATACCCCCTGCTACCAGGAGTAATTTTGGTAGAACAGGGACAGTTCATTGGGATGATTTCGCGGCGGCGACTACTAGAATTTTTGATTCGTCCATTCGGACAAGAGTTATTTGTTCAACAACCATTAGCTGTTCTCTACAGCTATGTGCGGACACCGATGTTGCTTGTTACTGATACAACATCGATTTTAACAACAATGCAACTTAGTCTAAAGCGATCGCCTGAATTATTAGCAGAACCAATTGTCGTCCAAACCGAATCTGGTGCTTATAGATTGTTAGATGTCCAAGAATTAAATATTATTTCTTGGCAAATTCGGGGAATCGACAATTTGATTCGCTATGAACGCAGTCAAGCCCAAATGATTCAAAATGATAAAATGGCAAACTTGGGGCGTTTGGTAGATGGGGTAGCGCACGAAATTTTAGACCCAGTGGGTTTTATTTGGGGTAACATAATTTATGTTTCAAACTATAGTCAAGATTTACTCAAACTAATAGCAGCTTACGAGCAAGAGTTACCATCAGTTTCTCCAGCAATTAATCAGATTAAAGAAGAGATTGAATTTGATTTTTTAGAACAAGATTTGTCGCGATCGCTTGCTAGTATTCGCACAGGGGCGGAAAGATTAAAAAAACTCGTTACTAGCT
>NZ_JADEXF010000708.1 GCF_015207245.1 Nostoc cf. edaphicum LEGE 07299 | reverse complement strand
GTACAGAAATGAGACGGGGCGTGTCGCTGAGTCCCCTACTGAGCAGGGAGATGGAACCGTGCCGCTGAAATCTGCTATGGAACAATTTAATTATTATCCCAGAGCAAATATTCAGCTAAAACCTTTTATCCAAGGTAATGAACAAATTCAAGGAAACACAGATGAGTCAGTAAACCATAGTCCTCTAATGCACAATACTGATGTTCAAAAGCTCATCTTAAAAACCCTCAATGTCAATTTGGACGAAGATTCGATCTCTACTGGTCTTGCCACCAATATCTCTTTCGATCTAGTTGAAGCGATTGGTAAAATTTTATTCGATCCTGTAGAAGGTTTTCTCGTTGATGGTCAAGGTCGCAGACTGGGATACACTCAAGCAACGGGTCCAGTTACAGAAATTCCTAACAGTTTCTGGTTAGGGGATACAGAAGGCATAGGATGGATCGCAGGTCAAGTCGAAGGTCCAGTTACGCTGCAACTCACAGGTACAGGAGAGGAATATTTAGTCTCAGTTGCAGTAGAAACAAGCACTGGTCCAGCTGCCATTGAAGTCCAAGGATTTCTGGCTCAAGGAGAACAACAAACATTCAATATTCCCGTCAATAACTTCCCCATTTTAGATCTCAACACTTCTACTGAAGGTATCGATTCTAGTACGAGCTTGACCATACCGCAACAGAATGTTGCCATTACCAACAGTTTCTTAGAGATCGCAGATTCCGAATCTGCCAATCTGCAAGGTGCTACCGTTACCATTAAAAATCCCCAAAATGGCATTTCGGAGTTTCTGGGTGCTACCGCTACAGGTAATATAACGGTGGCTTACGCTCTGGCAACTAGTACCCTAACCCTCAGTGGTGCCGATACAATTGCTAACTACCAACAGGTTTTGAGAACAGTTACTTATAGCAACACAGCAGCCAATCCCAACCTAACTCCCCGCGAAATTGAATTTGTCGTCAATGATGGAGCAAGTTTCAATAACCTCAGTCCTGTTGCCACAACTATACTTACATTACTTACATTCGACTCAAACTTAAACCTGACTGGTACGAGTGGTAACGATACTTTGGTTGGTGGTAGTGGCAATGATACTCTTAGCGGTTTAGGAGGTAACGATTATCTTGACGGCAAAGCTGGCAACGATTATCTTGATGGCGGAACTGGCAACGATTATCTTGATGGCGGAACTGGCAATGACACTTATATTGTCGGTAGCTCTGCTGATGTCGTCAGCGAAACATCTACCACTGTTACAGAAATTGATACCGTTTCGGCTTCAGTTAGCTACACTCTTGGTGTCAATGTAGAAAATCTCAGCTTGACTGGCACTAGCGCGATTAATGGCACGGGCAACAGCCTCAACAACAGCGTCACAGGCAATAGTGGCAGCAACGTCCTTGATGGTGGTGCAGGCAATGACAATCTCAATGCTGGAGCTGGCAATGACAGTCTCAATGGAGGAGCTGGCAATGACAGCCTGAGCGGTGGAACTGGAAACGATACCTACATTGTTGACAGCTTGGGTGACAGTATCATCGAAAATGCCAATGAGGGGACTGATGCTGTCCAGTCTTCTGTTGATTGGACTTTAGGAGACAACCTAGAGTATTTGACGCTAACAGGTACTGATGCGATTAATGGCACGGGCAACGCTTTGAACAACAGGATCAGTGGCAATACTGTTAACAATACTCTCATTGGTGGCGATGGCAATGACAGTCTGAACGGGCAGGCAGGCAATGACAATCTTGATGCTGGAGCTGGCAATGACAGTCTCAATGGAGGAGCGGGGAATGACAGCCTGAGCGGTGGTGCTGGCAATGATTATTTTGAACCAGGCACAGGTATCGATAATGTCGTGGGTGGTTTGGGCAATGACGATCTCTCTTTGAACCTGTCTTCGGCTACTGGCAATATCGTGGTGAACTATACCAACTCGAATGCAGGTACAGTCTCCAATGGCACAACATTTAGTGAGATTGAAAGCATCAATTTAACTACAGGTAGTGGTAACGACATAATTAATCTCGGTGCGGCTGTTGACAGCAATGTTCGTAGTGGCTCAGGTCAGGACACTATTACTACGGGTGCTGGTAACGATTACCTGTATGGTGAAGCGGGTAATGACACTCTCAATGGTGGTGCTGGTAATGACTATCTTTATGGTGGTATCAATGATGACTATCTTGATGGCAATGCTGGCAACGATAATCTGTATGGTGAGGCAGGTAACGATACCCTCAATGGTGGAGATGGCAATGATATCCTCAACAGCGGTACTGGCGACGATGTGCTTAACGGAGGATTAAATAATGATACTTACTTTGTTGACAGTGCTTCGGACAGTATTTTTGAAGACACTAATGCTGGCATCGATAGCGTAAATACCTCTATAACTTGGACGTTAGGAAATAATTTAGAGAACTTGACCTTAACGGGTACAACCGCTATTGACGGTACTGGTAATATCCTCAACAACACGATTGCAGGCAATAGTGGTGCTAACAACCTATTCGGTAATGAGGGTAATGACAGTTTGAGCGGAAATAGCGGGAATGATTTACTTGATGGCGGTACTGGCGATGATACAATGCTTGGCGGGTCGGGTAATGATGTGCTGATTGGCAATTTTGGCAATGACGTACTCACTCTAAGTACTGGTGCTGATATCTTTGTTCTCAACAGTCCCAACCAGGGTGTTGATAGAATTACAGACTTCTTAACGGTTGATGATACACTTCATGTTTCTGCTGCGGGTTTTGGCGGTGGGTTGACTGCGGGTGCTTCTATTGTTGCAGACCAAATCCTTATCGGTAGTGGTACAGTTGCGGCGACTAGTGCTAGTCAGCGATTTATTTACAACACTTCTACTGGTGCGCTGTTCTTTGATGCTGATGGTAATCAAACTGGGTCTAGTGCGGTGCAGATAGCAACGCTATCTAATAAACCATTGATGGAGGTGATATTTTCATCATCTAATTTAAAAGCGTTAGGGCGGAAAAGTTTTACGCTTATCAAATGTCATGGTCAAGCTGTTATTTTTCTCTAAATCTCAGCATTGACCAAAAAGCGGTCATTTTTACATAGCTGACCGCTTTTTTTCACAATTTAGTCTAAACTCCAGTACTACATTTCTGAGTAAATATGCTTTCTTGCCTGAAAATGGCGGAACTTTCTCTGGTAGCAGTTCTAATCCTGATTTTTCTTATACACTAGGAGTCAGTCAGTTTTGCATAAAAACATTGTCAACTTAAGAAAGTACTAATATCAGAAGGCAGATTCAAGGATACTTTTCCTCTTGGCTAGGGGAACACGGCTGCGTGTTCTCCTTTATCCGACATGAAACTTTTTACAAGCCAGTACTTATCTCCAGGAG
>NZ_JADEXF010000707.1 GCF_015207245.1 Nostoc cf. edaphicum LEGE 07299 | reverse complement strand
AATTAAGGTAGTACCATCATGACTGATTGCGATCGCATTAACTGCCGCTAAGTGACTCTTGAGTGTGCGTACACATTTCCAAGTTTCAGGTAGCTGGTTTGTCAGAGATATTTTTTCTGCTTCAATATTGGGAGTAGAGGCTTTAGGCGTAACAAATTCTGATTTTTTCTTGAATTCAGCCTTAAGTGCTTGTAACTCATCTTCAACTTCCAAAACAGCAAATTTTTGGTTGAGATCGTCACCCGATAAAAATGCTTCTAATTCCATTACTGCTTCGGAATAGTAGCCCATCTGCAAAACTTTCTCTTCCATCCGCTCAAAAAGCTGTGCTGGAGTTTCGCTAATTCCAGATTCGTCTAACAGTTTGGCAATACCATAGGCGGCGAGTCCTACCACTGCACCAATTCCTGCTATTGGTACTGCACCAATCCCAAATGCCAGCCCTACTTTCGGTGCGACTAAACCCATACCACCGACGACGCTATAAACACCAGCACCGCCGACTGCACCAATTCCCATTGTAGTGATCGCAGCAGCATCTCCTTCGGCGATCGCTTTAAAAGCGCCATAAGCAGCTGCACCAGCCACAGCGCCAGCACTGACTACAGGAGTTGCACCAATTCCAACAGCGCCAAATCCGCCTGCTAGTCCCATCCCGCCTACTGTTGCGGAAACACCAGCACCTGCTATAGTTCCGCCTGCAATAAATGCTACACCTGTTTTAGAGTTTTGTGTCACTGGTTTTTGTTTTTGAAGAGGAATAAATTAGAAGAAAGAAGGCAAAGTACGATCGGGTTTTTATCCTTTCTGAGTTGAGATAAAGTCTTTTTAGAATAGCAAATACCCTCCAGTAAATTCACTGAAGGGCTATCTATAATCTTTGACGGAAATTTATATCCTTTATATTCAGCTACTTGCACCTTTGCCACGATTGCACTCGAAGCACAGCGTTTGCAAGTTACTAATGTCGTTAGTGCCTCCTTTAGAAAATGGCTCTTTATGATCAACTTCTAGCGTGACTTCTGGTGGACTTTTTCCACAAGAAACACATTTATGACCATCTCTTCGCAGAACTGTAAAACGAACTGATAGGGGAATATGACGCGATCGCTTTTTTGCTTCCTGCTTGGGTTGAGATTGGGATTTGGTAAAAGCTGTTTTTTTAATCTCTGTCTTCTTGGCTTTCGCAGGCTTTGGCTCATTCACTAGAACGGCAAAATTCCGAATCATCCCTCGTACCAGTTTTTGGAATTCATTAGGAGCCTTTTTTGCCATTGTTAAACCCACCCATAGCTTGAGCTTGCTTCTGTTTTAATTTGGGCAGTTGTTCTTTCTATAAACCTTAAGTCACTTTTGAGATTATCTATTATTGTTATTAGCTGATTAAGCTGATTTTCAAGGGTATCAGCAGTTTGCTGGTGAGTATACTTACGAGTCAAGGCTTCACGAGCCAAATCCTCACGTTCTTTTTTCATAGCTAATACAGCTATTCGATACCAAGTTTGGACTTCCTTTTGAGCTTGCTTGTAATTTATTTGCACCCTTTCTTTGCTAGCTTTAACATAATGAATGTTGTGCACTATACTTAGTCGTGTTTGGTTGAGGGATTCAATAACTTTCTTTGGGTCATTAGTATCTTGACCTCCATCAAGAAGCCTCAATAAACCATAAGCACCAAGTCCAACTACTGCACCAGCCGCAGCAACAGGAACCATACCAATGCTAAAGCCGCTTCCGGCTGCAAGTAACCCCATATTTCCAACAGTGGCAGAAACTCCAGCACCACCAACCGCTCCTAGTCCTGCGGCACCCAAAACCAAGGGATCTCGGTTTTCTATTCCCTTCTTAGTCCCATAAGCAGCCATACCAGCAACTGCTCCTGTAGCCATCAAGTGAGGCGCACCAATACCAATAGCTGTTCCTGCGGCTGCTAATCCCATGCCACCAACGGTTTGAGAAACAACAGCACCAGCCGCTGTTCCTCCAGCAATAAACACTGCGCCTTCTCCGTAATTGAAATTACCTGCCATGTCGTTCAGGTTTGCCCTGATTATGCGGCTGATGCGATCGCCTAGTCCCATAATGTTTCTCTCTTCTAGATACTACTTAGACTAAAGTAGGAAATTATACTATGCTCAAGTTTAAACAAAGTACGCTTTTGCTGCCTCGTAATAATCAATGAAATCTTACTTTCTGTTCTTAAATTTTGTGTAAAGTGCAGCCTTCTGCTATCTTAAGTTTTGAGATAACAAATTGCGTTTAACATGACCTCAGTTTATCCTCACAAAAAAGCCAGAGCTTTAAAAGCTACTAGCCGTCGCCCTGCTAAAGAACTCTGTAGCGATCTCTGACTGTCTATATATACTATATTCATTATGTCAAGTAAGCCTGCGCTTTTATTAATTAGCAAATTGGCGAACTTGAACAAAGAACGTACACGCGATCCAAAAAAGCTTAACAAGCAAGTTATTCCACAGAAATATCGATGCTATTTTGGTGCGATCGCACTCTCTATGACATGATGATTTTGTGCGATTCCGACAAACAGCTTTGTTAACTCATTACCAAATAATCGTAACTAATCCTGATGCGGTTATATATTACTATAACCAGTCTAAGCTGTCTTCGGTATCTCCATGAAATTCAGTAACTTGAAAATCGTTTTCTGTTGATTGTTTATTCCCAGAAAACATACCAAACTGCATTATCTGCTTGTGTATTTTAGATTTTACTGGTTCTAAAAAAGTTACAATAACACGGCTTTCTGATACATCAGATGGTAATTCTAAAAGTTGTATTTTACCGTTCTTGTACACTCCTACAATCGATTGCAACATTAGTATTTACCAAATTTGTACTCATAGAAATTATAAAGTTAATCCTAAAAATGCGCTTATTTGCTTAAAAACATCAAATTTTTGGGCTGCATTGACGCTAGCTGCTGCTATGCGTTACTTCTCCATGTTCGAGCTTATCTGCCAAAACACGCAAAGCTATCAAACCAACCAGCAGTAGTCCTGCTAAGGAACTCTGTAGCGATCGCCAATCTCCACATACACACCATATCCATTATGTCAATCAGTCCTGCGCTTTTATTAATTAGCAAATAGGCGAACTTTAACCAAAACCCATACGCAATCAGGGAATTTTCGACAACCCTGATGAAATCTACTGAAAAGATGGAATAACATTTGTGTGTGCTTCAGCAAATTGTGTATAAGAGTTGAAAATGACGATATGGCAACATCTAATATCCTCAAAGAACCACAGCTTTTGCGGCTGGGTAGCTTGTTTGGTGGACTGCGTGGCGATTTGACGGGAGGACTAACAGCAGCAGTGGTAGCATTGCCTTTGGCTTTAGCCTTTGCGGTGGCGAGTGGTGTGGAACC
>NZ_JADEXF010000706.1 GCF_015207245.1 Nostoc cf. edaphicum LEGE 07299 | reverse complement strand
GTGTAACTGCTAAATAATTTTATCTTTGGACTGCAAAGAGTTTATTCTAATGAATGTAAAAATACTAAACTTTGCTTTTTTGTAGTAGTTAATATACAGAGATCACATCAACGTTCTAACATAACTAATTAGCAAAAAGCAGTATTTTAGTAAACTCTGATTTTTTGAGCGCCAGTTATTTCATGTCTCAAACTAAAAGCAGTTGCCACTGGAAGTTAGGAATAGTGAGTACTTTAGTAATTGCTAGAGTGCTCATTTTTGCTGAGAGTTTTGCTCTAGCTCAAAAAGATGCCACACTTGGATCTGAAAGTTCAATCATTACACCAAAGCTAATCGATGGTCAGCCTATAGACCAGATTGATGGTGGAGCAGTTCGTGGTAAAAGCTTGTTCCACAGCTTTGAAAAATTTTCTGTCTCTGCGGGAAGGACAGCCCATTTTAACAATGCCATCAATATTCAGAACATCATCAGTCGGGTGACAGGCAATTCTGTTTCTAATATAGATGGCATTCTCAAAGCTAACGGCACAGCCAACGTATTTCTGATTAATCCTAACGGCATTGTTTTTGGGCCCAATGCTTCTTTAAATATCGGCGGTTCATTTGTGGCGAGTACGGCGAGTAGTTTGAACTTTGCTGATGGTACAAACTTTAGTGCTACATCTGGTCAAACTGCACCTCTACTTACAGAAAGTGTTCCTATAGGTTTACAATTCGGAACAAATGCTCAACCTATCCGCAATCAATCCCAAGCAAGTCCAAATAATGCAATTAATACCTTCGCACAAGGTGTTGGTCTACAGGTGCAGCAAGGTAAAACCATAGCACTTATAGGCGGTGATATAACGCTAGAGGGCGGAAATTTAACGGCAAGTGGGGGAAGAATTGAGTTAGGAAGCGTTGCTGGCAATAGTTTGGTCAGTCTGAATTCAACGAATCAAAGTTGGGCATTAGGATATGAAGGTGTTCAAAATTTTCAGAACATTCAACTAACCCAGCAAAGTCAGATTCCATCTACTCTAGATACCAGTGGCAAAGGTGGCGGTAATATCCACCTACAAGGACAGCGCGTACTAGTAAGTGACGGTTCACAAATTTTGGCTCTGACTCTGGGAGCGCAACCGGGAGGAAATTTAACAGTGAACGCTTCCGAGTCTGTAGAACTTGGACTAAATGCGTTCTTGTCTACTGGAACTTTCGACACTGGAAACTCTGCAAATATAAATATCACTACCAGAAAGTTGATTGTCAAAGATGGAGCGCAAGTCTTAATGTTCAATGTTGGTTCGGGATTGGCGGGGCAATTGACCATCAACGCCTCAGATTCCGTAGAACTAATCGCAGGCATCCCCATTTCTCCTTTGCCAGATGGTAGTGATCTAATATCCAGTGGATTATTTAGTGCAACTTTTGGCGCTCAAAATGCTGGCAGCATAATAATTAATACTGGAAAGTTACGTATTGAGGGAGGGGCAGCAATATCAACAAGTTCTGAGGGTATACTTGGGCGTTTTTCTAACCAATTGATACCAGCTACAGGAAATGGAGGAGATTTGATAGTGAACGCCTCTGAGTCCGTAGAATTAATGGGAACCTCAGCAAATGGTTCTAGGCTCAGTAGCTTGTTTGCTGGCACTCAAGGGACTGGAAATGGCGGTAACTTGACCCTAACTACAGGGCGATTGATTATCAAAGATGGGGCGGCAATAACTGTGAGCAGTGAAGCTCGAAAAAATGTTAACTATCAAGGGGGTGTACCCAATTTAGGTCTAGCAGGCAAACTCAATATAAGCGCTCGTTCCATCTTGCTGGATAAAGGAAAACTCACATCTAATAGTGAGTCAGGTAAGGGCGGTGACATTGGGGTACAGGTGCAGGACTTATTACTGATGCGTCGTAACAGTCAAATCTCTACTAATGCCGGAGGTGATAAAACTGGCGGTAATATCACCATCAATGCACCTAATGGCTTCCTCGTCGCGACTCCCTTCGGAAATAGCGATATTACCGCCAACGCCAACTTTGGTTCTGGTGGTAAAATTGCGATCGCCGCTAAGAATAGCTTTGGGTTTGTGTCACGCACCCGTGCAGAGGTGGAAAGATTTGATCCAAAAGATATAAATCCGAATAACGTACCAACAAGTGACATAACTGCATTTTCTCAGCAAAACCCTTCATTAAGTGGCACTATACAAATCAACTCACCAGATGCTGACCCCAGTAAAGGATTAGTGGAACTACCCGTAAATCTGGTTGATGCTTCGCAGCAAGTTGCTGCTGGTTGTAGTTCTGGTGGAGAAATAGGAAGAAGTTCATTTGTTACTACTGGGCGTGGAGGAATACAAGCCGATCCTACAGAGCCATTGATAGCTGATGATGCAGTGCTAGCAGATTGGATTGCGCTCCCTCCAGAGAGTCAGAATCGGGCTGAGGGTATTGAGAAAAGAGCGGTTGTTCAGGCGCAGGGAAACACAGAAGAAAAATCACAGAAGGTTAATTCTGTCAATGAGCTTACTCAAATTGTAGAAGCCCAAGGGTGGGTAATGGATGCCAAGGGGAACGTGGTTCTGGTTGCTCAAGTACCAACTGCATCGCCCCATAACTCTTCACTCGTCGCTACATCTTGCACTGCTAATTAAAAATTGAGATTCTCATAACTTTTGTTGGTGCATTGGCGTAGACCGTCGTAGACATCGCTGCTTTGCAATGAACTTTATATGTAGCGATCGCTTTTTTTACTCAAATAGGTGTGAGTGCGATCGCTGATTTGCAATGAACTTTAATATAAGCGTATTGTCTTAATAAAGTTTGTGAGCTTATCCAAACCGTAAGCAGAGTGTAAGAGTTGAGGAGGTATCGATTATTCAATCATCTTAAGCGAGCAACGGTCAGTAGCCAGATTCATCAATGCTTTAATGAAATCCGGCAGAAATATATGAAGTTTTGTTAAACAATGCGTAATTATTACTAGCCAAGTTGAATTCATAATTATGGGAGTTCACAAGAGTGTTAAAAAACTAATGCTTTCGTGCCACTCTAGACTCTGTATTCTTGATTCATTTGTTGGCAAAGTGTACTAATCAAACTCACGTTAATTTAGTACATCACAAAACAGTTTTACACATTTACCAATCTCCAAGGAGAGCAAAATTTATGAATTCTCAGAACATACAACAGTCAACAGAGGATATTCAAAAGAAAAATAGTCAGAACTTGAAAAACTCTGAATCTAGGGGTGCAAGTCAAAATGATGGCGTATCAGGAGATAATTCTCAGGGCTTCCAAAATAGTATAGACGTTAATAAAACTGAATTTAATGATGCTGCTGAAGAGAAAGAGGTTCAGGATTTTGCCGAAGGAATCCTACCTATAAATAAGAAGCTAAATAG
>NZ_JADEXF010000705.1 GCF_015207245.1 Nostoc cf. edaphicum LEGE 07299 | reverse complement strand
AATTCAGCAATCTCCACCCGATCTGATTCTGTTAGATGTAATGATGCCGGGGATAGATGGCTATGAAGTCACACGTCGGATTCGGAATAACCCTGCAATCTCTTATATTCCCATTCTGTTGATTACTGCCTTTCATCAATCCAGCGTTGTCGAAGGTTTGGATGCTGGTGCTGACGATTTTATTCGGAAACCATTTGATACTGATGAACTACTGGCAAGAGTGCGATCGCTATTACGTCTCAAGCACAGTCTGGACGAACAACAAAAAATGGCCCGTCAACGGGAAGATTTTGTTTCCCGTCTGACTCATGATTTGCGAACTCCTCTAGTAGCTTCTGATCGTATGTTGAATTTGTTTGAAATGGAAACATTCTGCAAAATTTCACCGGAAATGAAACAGGCGATCGCAGTTATGATTCGCAGTAACCAAAATTTGATGGAAATGGTGAACACCCTGTTAGAAGTCTATCGCTTCGAGGCAGGTAAAAAAACTTTGAATTGGGAGGAATGCGATTTATGTGAGATATCTCAAGAAGTAGTCAGCGAACTAAGTCCTCTAACTAGTGAAAAAGGCTTAACTCTGGAAGTTGATACCCGTGAATTAGATCCACTGAGTCAAAACGCTGGTATTATCATGGGCGATCGTTTAGAGTTACGGCGAGTTTTAAATAACCTGATTGCAAATGCCATTAAATTTACAGATACGGGAGGTATAACAATCCGCATTTATGAAACATCATCTAATCCCGGAGATCCAGATTCGGTAATAATTGAGGTACAAGATACAGGATATGGGATTGCGCCAGAAGATCAGGCAACAATTTTCGAGCGATTTCGCCAAGGCAGAAATAAACGCTCAGGTAGTGGCTTAGGACTACATCTATCTCATCGCATTGTAGAAGGGCACGCAGGAACTATCAAGGTCGCTTCTGAAGTAGGGAAAGGTAGTTTATTTACTGTGCAACTACCTAAAAACGCTTAAGTTATTCTCCTTGAACACAGATTATTTTGCGGATATTTCCCTGTAAATTATATTTAATTTTTGATGTGTTTTTATGCCCCCAACAAAAATTAAATTAGCTTAAATTATATGGATTAATTACAGCACCATTTGAAGGTTAATCCAATCAGAATCTTGCTGGATAACTTGCCTCTTCCAATATTTGTATACTCCCAATGGCAGATGTATTGATAGACTAAAATAACTAGATCGACTTTTGTATCATTCTATAGATAGTAGAAATAACTATTTTACGAAGTTATTATTTAACCTATTAATGCCTGAAAAACGTGTATGCACCCTGGAATCATAACCCAGGGTCTTTTTTATAAAAACTTAGATAATCTTCATATTTTCATCATTGAGTACTGTCTATCCCCATCTCAACTCTTACTAAGGTGGAGATGAACAGCGCTTAAAAAGGATTATAGAGTAAACTAAAATACAGACCGTTTTCTTGTAATGTTCTCTCATTTGAGTTGTTAACAGATACCAAAGGAATACCCCAGTCAAGACGAACGGTGAAGCGATCGCCCTGTGCCCAACGCAACCCCAGACCAACAGCAGCTAAAGTATTATGGTCGGGATTATCTTTACCAGAACTGTTCCAGCCAACACCAAAATCCACAAAGGGGATAATCTGTAAGATGCTATCTATCTGAGGTAAGCGCAGAATCGGTACTTGAATTTCCGCAGAAACAAAAGTGCCATTATCTGTTAGCAGGTAATCTTGACGGTAGCCTCGAATACTATCCTGCCCACCTAAGCCAAATTGCTCTATAGGCAGAAGTTTTGTAGATGCTAGTTGCGTATTTAAACGTAATAACAATAAGGTTTCAGGAGCTAAAAGGCGTGCCCACTGCGCTTGCCCTTGCCAAGCAAAAAAACGGCTATCAGGAGGATCTTGATTAACTGTGGCATTCAACACATCTATGCCCAAACTGAATTGAGAGCGTAGGGCGATGACTTCACGGCTGTTACGACTCGTCCATTCTTGAAAAACTCGCAACGCAGATACCCTAGTGCGTCCCTCGTCATCAGCACCAGGCGAAAGGTCAGAGGCGGGAACCCCTTCTCTCTGTAGTCTCGACGAGATATCACTTTCGCGTCGGGAAGCTGTTAACCCCAGAGCGAATTCTTGTGTAGGAGTTTGGGTTATTGGCTGGCGAAATGTCAATTCGTAGTAGCGAGAAGCCGATTCGATATCTAGGATGTCGAAAGGACGCTCAATGACATTGCTCGACGTAGTGCCATAGTTAAAGCTAAGAGTTCCGTTGCGGGGATTGAGAGGCAATGTGTAACTAGCGTCAAAGGAGTTGCTACCATCGGTATTGGTGTAGCCTAAACTCAGACCATCTCCCAATCCGAGTAAGTTGGCTTCATTCAATCGTAATCCGCGTCGAAAACTGCCAACACTAGGCGATCGCCCATTATCAAGAACTATTTGGCCACTAAAGGTTTTTGCCTCACTGATTTTAACTTCCAAAAGACTCGTACCCGTCCGCGATCCTGCCGAGAGTTCAGCAGTCACGTTCTGAATCAAAGGATTAAGTTGCAAAAGTTGCAGTGCTTCTAATAGACGCTGGCGATTGAGAGGCGGTGATGTGGCTATTGCTAGTCGGCTGCGGACATAATTCGGATTCAGCCGCCGAGTTCCAGTTACCTGAATATCTTCTAATTTACCTTCGACCACCTGAATTTTGACAACACGGGATTGGGGTTGGATTTTTTGGGGTGGAATCAAAGCACCAGACGTAATATAACCATTTTTGACATATAAATCAGTGATTTTGGAACGTGCTTGAAACAATTCAGTCAGCGAGATCGGTCGTTTGGTAAATTCAGCAGTAGCGAGGGCTAATTCTTGGGCACTGAAAACTGTGCTACCAACAACTTCAAAGCGTTCAACAACAATAGTTTGAGGAAAGTTGCCAGGGAGTGGTGCATCAGGTGTAGGAGTTGGGGCAGAGGGTGGAAGTAGTTCTGCTGGTGGGGGGAGTGGCTGTGGCACTTCAGGTGAGGGAAGTGGTGAAGGTGTGGGTGGTTGGATATCCTGTGGTGGTGGTGGTGGTGGAATTTGTTGTGATAGGGTGAAATCACTAGTTAGTAATTGTGTAGTATCAACAGCCTGAGCTTTCAGTGGACTTAAAGATGTACTGCTAAGTAATAAAAGCATACTCAGCGGTAAGCAGGACAGTATAAGATTCTGAGGGTATTTATCAATCATCGCACTGGACTATTTTTGTCAGTAACTATGGGATTATACGGGGACTGCTTCAGATGTGAATCTTACTTCATCTTTTGCCGCTAAAGTTAATATCTTGAGCAAATCCAATTTAAAAGCTAAATCATCTGGTGATTGCAGACTTAAAAGTATCAATGAGATATC
>NZ_JADEXF010000704.1 GCF_015207245.1 Nostoc cf. edaphicum LEGE 07299 | reverse complement strand
GTACCAGCCAATGATAAGAATTTGAGTCACGTTTTGAATTTAGCGATCGCTCACTGCTCAGAAAGGAATGTAGCATTTACCCAGGAAGACTTAGAAAAATTCGTCCTAGAAGAACGTTTAGCCACTGATGTAACAGCCATTGAGCCATTGATAAAATCCCACCAGGAGTTAATCGGCTTGCCGGGTTTAACTCATCAATTTACAACGATGACAGCAGTCCGGCGGGAGTTGGCGACAATAGAGTTAATGCAGCTAAGACTTGGCAACGTTAACCCAATTTCGCACCCGGAAGTAGTTGAAAGCCTTTTGGAGAATACGTTGCTGAACAAAGGGCAACGGGAAGCGGTAGAATTAGCTGCAACAACATCTGACCAGTTCATTGCGTGGCAGGGGGTAGCTGGTGCTGGGAAAACTTTTGCTCTTAAAGAACTCAAAGCGATCGCAAGGGATGCCGGATACACTATTATTGGCTTTGCTCCTAGTTCCTCTGCTGCTAAGGTTTTGAGCGAAGAGTTAAAAATTCAGTCTGAGACTGTTGCTCGATTACTGGTTTCGGAACCACCATCAAAGATTGAACCAAATCAAATCTGGATTGTGGACGAAGCCGGTTTACTCAGTGCTAAAGATGCCCATGCACTCCTACAACGAGCAACCTTACTTCAAGCTAGGGTGATTTTAGTAGGTGACACTCGGCAGTTATCAGCAGTGTCGGCAGGTAATCCCTTCAAATCCTTGCAGCAAGGAGGAATCAAAACCGCACACCTCAATGAATCGTTGCGCCAAAAAGACCCTCAATTAAAATTAGCAGTAGATTTAATCGCCGATGGCAGAATAGAAGCAGGATTTAAACGACTAGAAGCCAACGGTTCCATACTTCAAGTAGAGAGTGAATCTAAAATAGAGCAGATCGCTAGTGATTATATAGTAGGAACACCAGAGCAGCGCCTCAAAACTCTTGTGTTAGCTGGAACAAATACAGAAAGACTTGCCCTTACCCAAGCAATTCGCTCTCAGTTAAAAGATGAGGGAACTTTAGGAGAAACTGCAACCATTACCCAATTGCAAACCAAAAATCTTTCAATTGTACAGATGCGGTTTGCCCATAACTTTGAAATTGGTGATGTGGTCATGCCGACACGGGACTATAAACGTCGGGGGCTGGAAAAAGGCAAACTGTATGAAGTGGTTGGTCGAACTACTGACAAGTTGACCCTAATTGGTGATAATGGTCAGGTAATGGATGTAGACACGGCTTTTGAGAAAGCGGTTTACCAGAGTCACCAGATTGAAATTGCCGTGGGCGATCGCCTGCAATGGAAGAAAAACGATCGGCAATTGGGACGACGTAACGGACAGGAATTTACTGTGACAGGGATCGACCTGAACATAGTCCAGATTAAATATGCTGATGAGTGTACTGAATGCATTAGTTTGGCACAGGCGCAAAACTTAGACTATGCCCTTGTGAGTACAACATATAGTAGCCAAGGAAAAACTGCGGATCGGGTGTTAATTTCGGCAGATTTCACTATTGGACAGGAAAGTTTTTATGTTGCTGCCAGCCGTGCAAGGCATGAATTAAAGATTTACACCGAAGATCCAACCCGGTTGCTCTGGTTAGCGCAACAGTCGAAGTCTAAAGAAAATGCCTTGGAATTGTTACGAAAACAAATTCAGAAATCGACGATTGAGCAGCACCAAGCAATAACTATAAATACAAGTGCCCCTTTTGAGAAGCCAGTACTAAAACAAGAGACGACAGTATCTACTCCTTTTGTCGAGCCAATTGTGAAATCAGTTGCATCTAGCCGGACAACAAGCCATGATTCATCAATAAAAGTACCGAAAGTTTTGCCCGTCTTGAAAGAGACACCAAATTATAATACTGTTGAATCGGTTTTCTCTAAGCCAGTACTGAAATCTGCTGCCCCAACAGAAGCATTTTGGACACCACATCATACTAAAGACATTCCCAATTTTCTTGAACCAAAGCACTGGCAAGAGTTTGAAGATAGCGCTATCCATCCCGATATTACAGCGTTGAACTTTGAGAGTCTTCAGTTTAACTATGCAGGTGGTGAGCATGAAGCCTGGGAACGGCTCATGGTCAGCGAAAAGCTGAATCGAACAAATACAGGACGGCTAACAGATGGTTTTATAAGGGCATATTCGCATCTTGATGCTGGTGGCTGGTGGTGTGATGCTGGAGTTGATGCGCGTTCATTCGCTGACTTAAAGCCAGGTGAGAAACCGCCGATTAAAAGATGGGGATGTTACAAGCCAAATCAACCAAGACCCAAAAAAGATGAGTCTGGGCAAATAATTGAAGGGAAATTCATTAAATATGAGCATCCCCCAAAAGTTGAATTAAGTATATTCTTGCTAGATGTCCCTGACGATATTGCCGAACGCATTTACTCCAAATACAAGGTGAACCCCAGTGATAGCGATCGCCAGTCAGGATTTTGGTACTGTGTCTGGAAACATAATATCCCCTGTGCGATCGCAGAAGGCGCGAAAAAAGCAGCCAGTCTGTTGAGTCAGGGTCATGCTGCCATTGGGCTACCTGGGATTTCATCGGGATACCGAACTCCCAAAGATGAGTTTGGTAAAAAAATCGGTAAGTCTTACCTACATGAGGAATTAGCGGTTTTCGCCACACAAGGGAGAGTTTTCAAGTTCTGCTTTGACTACGAAACCAAGCCCGAAACTAAGCTCCATATCGAGCGAGATATTTCCGTGACTGGAAGATTGTTACAAGAAGCTGGAGCAAGAGTAAAAGTTGTCAGCTTGCCAGGGCCTTCTAAAGGTGTTGATGATTTCATAGTCGCAAGTGGGCCACTAGCTTACGAGAAATTGAGCCATGAAGCAAAGCGTTTAAGAGACTGGCAACAGCAGAATCAACGCTTCTTGAATGCGGCTTTTCCATCACCGCCTCATCTGACACCAGAACAACGTTCTATACAACTTGAGGGAACAGGCAACAGGGAACGGACAACAGGGAATGACAAATTGGATCTCTTACCAACACACAGGGAAGAGGAAATAGAAAAAACTGTTGCCTGTTCCCCATTGCCTGTTCCCTATCTTTTACAAAATAAACCACAGGTACAAACCCATGACTTTAACCAACGACAACAACCCAACACAGATACAGTTGCTAACCGAGAAGATAGAGCAATTGACCCAGAGAATCGAGCAGTTACAAACCAACAGCCAGCAGATGAGCGAGCTAATCAAGTTATTAGAAACGAGTCAAACCGAGAAACTAACCGAAATGAGTGCGAGTCACGCGAATTTCTTGCAGCAATTAACCGAGATGCTGAACTCGAAAAAGTCTTCGAGCATGGAGACGATATTGCAGGAATTGACCAAAGCTCTACAGATGATGGGC
>NZ_JADEXF010000703.1 GCF_015207245.1 Nostoc cf. edaphicum LEGE 07299 | reverse complement strand
CATTGAGAGAGCAATAGAGCAAGACTCAAGTATAGTTATAGAAGGTTGTCAGACAATTTGCTATTTTCTTCAACAACAAGGAAAAATTAATGAAGCAAAATCTTATCAAGAACGTGCTGTAAATTATCATGAATTAATTTTAAAAGCACAGGAAGAACGTTCCAGTGTAAGAGAAAAGGATAAACTTGAATCTCATAATGCCTCAGATATAGAGGTAAATAAGCTTCGTCAGCAGTTTTCTCATCACTCGGATATAAAAACTGCTTACTTTGTGCAAAAAAATATGGAATTTTTTCCTGAAAAACCATTTTACGTTCTAGCTTTGACGCGAGAAGTGAGCTTTTTAGAAGGTATTCATGAAACAGATCACTCCAAACTTGTGAACAGCTTGTTAGAGGAAAACGAATTTCTCGGTAATGTATTCATTTTTATTTTAAATGACTATTTAAATATGGAAAAAAAACTAAAACGGATACCAAATTCGATGATTTACCAAAAAAAAGGTAAAAAATAGCATTACAGATGCTTAAAGTTCAACATCCAAAGCTGACGCTGAGTGTTGAGTTTATGATATTTTCTTTTGTGTCTTAATGGTTTAAAACTATTTTTTAGTTAGGAACACACTAAGACACAAACAAAAGAATACATAATTAAAGTTCATCTGTGGTTTTTTGCCCTAAGTCTCATGAATCGTCAGCTAGCTATTGAAGAACCGATATTTTCCCATCTACCAGTGTTACCACAAGAAGTGATTGCAGGTCTAGCGGTATCTCCAGGAGGTCATTATCTTGATACGACTGTAGGCGGTGGTGGTCATAGTCGCCTAATCTTAGAAGCGGTGGCGGATGTGCGGGTAACGGCGATTGACCAAGATGAGGATGCTTTAGCAGCAGCGAGGAAAGAATTATCAGAGTTTGGCGATCGCATACAATTTATTCATCGCAATTTTGCTGACTACGAGTTTCCCCTTAATACTTTCGATGGTATTTTAGCCGATTTGGGGGTAAGTTCTTACCATTTAGATAAAGCAGAAAGGGGTTTCAGCTTTCGCCAAGCTGCGAATTTGGATATGCGAATGGATCGGGGGCGATCGCTAACTGCTGCTGATGTGATTAATAATTGGGATGAAGCTGAATTAGCTGATATTTTCTTTAAATACGGTGAGGAGAGATTATCGCGGCGCATTGCGAGACGCATTGTAGAACGGCGACCGTTGCACACGACTACAGAATTAGCTGATGCGATCGCTTCTTCAGTTCCCCCGAAATACCGTTATGGCAGAATTCACCCGGCTACCCGTGTTTTTCAAGCTCTGCGAATTGTCGTCAACGACGAGTTAAAATCCCTAGAAACCTTTTTGGATAAAGCACCAAATGCCCTTGTCCCTGGTGGCAGAATTGCGATTATCAGTTTTCACAGTTTGGAAGACCGTCCGGTGAAACACGGTTTAAGAAATTCACCTTTATTAAAAGTATTGACAAAAAAACCAATTATTGCTCAAGAAGAGGAAATTAGTCAGAATCCGCGATCGCGATCGGCCAAACTGAGGATAGCAGAAAAGCTGCTGTAAGCCTTAAACTGCTCCATCTCGTGGTTCAGAACTGCTGCGAATACGCTCAATGAACTGAGGATAATTTTCTAAATCTTGTTCTGACTGTAACGCTGGCATTTCAATCCAATTACCTTCGAGATGCAGCTTATCCACATAAGCGTAGAAGGCTTCCCGATCTTCTCGGTGAGCAAGAACGTAATCATGTAGCTCTTTCTGACTCATTGCATGAAAATTAGGCTTGCTCATCCTATGTATCTCCATTTACCGTTAGGGTATATCTCTATGATATTTTCCTCACCTGCCAAGAAGAATAGATTCTTTGTCCGTTCATCCATACGAACGATATTAATAGGCAAGTAAAGCTTAGTAAACCAGCAGCACAATATGTAGCACTGTGTTTTTTGTTCTGGCGTAGGAATAATCTGAACTCCTTAACATTTATTCAAGTTAGTGCGAAAAAGAAATTCTCAATAAGCTGCGATCGCGATCGGCCAAACTGAGGATAGCCCAAAAGCTGCTGTAACTACAATGCAGCGTTAAACCCCTCCATCTCAACAATCTGTTAACCTAGCGTTGTTGAGGAGTTAAAAAAGAGTAGATGGAAATTAGTAATCTGTTTACGGCAGGTGGCATAGTAATGTGGCCTCTGCTGGCGTTTTCCTTGTTAGGCGTGGCGCTAATTATCGAACGGATCATCTTTTGGGTAAAGATAAATAATCGGCAAAACAAGGTAGTGCGAGAGGTATTACAGTTTTATCGCCTTGATAATGTAGTTAGTGCTTTAGATAAGTTGCAGAAAAATGCTGATTTACCCATTGCTCGGATTTTTTTAGCAGCTTTAGAATTGGAGGAGCCAACACCAGAGGAATTTCGTTTGGCATTAGAAAGTGAAGCCCAAGCCGAAATCCCTTTGCTCAAACGCTCCCAAAATATTTTTGAGACAATTATTAGTCTTGCACCCCTATTAGGACTTCTCGGCACTGTATTAGGATTAATTAACTCTTTTGCCTCTCTGAATATCGGAGATGTGGGAGGTAGTAAAACAATAGGTGTGACATCTGGAATTAGTGAAGCTTTAGTATCTACAGCATCAGGGTTAGTAGTGGCAATCTTTACACTTTTATTTGCCAATACCTTCCGGGGACTCTACCAGCGGCAGATTGCTTGGATTCAAGAATATGGCGGACAGTTAGAATTACTCTACCGCCGTCGCTACGAAAGAGGAGATAAATCATATCTGCCAAATAAATGAAGCGGAACTGGGTAATTGTAAATTAGCAATCAGTAATTGTGATTAGTTCACTATTTGTTACTGAATTTTGCTCTAAAAGTTTTGACTCTAATAGTATTCTAAAATGACGAATAGCTTTGTTCGCTACAGTTATTGAGGAAATATTCCATGACTATTTGGGTAAATGAGCAAATCGATCCGTCTGGGATGATTCATGCCTGTATTGCCACTCGTAATGAATCTCAAGCCAAAGATTGCCATGATTCATTTCAGAATAATTTGACTGAGAGGCAAAAGGCAGCAGGTTGGGTGGCACGATTGCGGACAGTCGATTCTTGGGATGAAGTACCGGTAAATTCTTTAAAACTCAATTAATTGGGTGTTATAGAAATTAGGCTGCATAGCTGAAGTATTTCCTGGCAGACATAATTACTTTCGTTATTTTCTGCTTACTTCAACCTGCGTTGCTTTTTTGGGATTTCGATCGAACATATTTCATCTACGTAGGCGTAGCCCGTCATAGGCATAGCTTGTCTAACACACGCTGCATCTCTGCTAATACCTACAGCGATCGCAGCAAATTTCATGAGAACAGGTTAATAACTGTCTCTT
>NZ_JADEXF010000702.1 GCF_015207245.1 Nostoc cf. edaphicum LEGE 07299 | reverse complement strand
ACCTTATAGCAGTCTCTATTTTGAGGTTAGCAAACATCTTAAGAGTGGACTGCATACAGAGTGGCAAAAGTATGTTATAGGTCTTTGAGCCAAAAATCACAGGAGCAAAGGAGAAAGCAGAAATACCCTCTTTCTTTGGAAAACAGCCAATAACTTTAGTTATAGAGTGTTAAAAAATTGGTGGCTATATGGCTTGCAACGAAAGCGATTGATCAACTATCAAGCTTTTAAATTTGTTGTATGTATATAGAGTTTCTCTTTTGCTCTTTACTGCCCCTGTATTTTGCCCTTTTCCATTGGACTTTACCCTAAGTTTTCAGAATTTTCAAAGGTGATAGGAAACACGCGTTGTTCATCAAAAATAATTGTTAATTGCTCAATAGTCACAATAATGAGAATATTAAGCATAAGAATATTTCAAATATCAAGGACTAATTCTAAAGTATAAGATAGAAAGTATACCCTAAGTTAGATAAAAATCCCCCGGATTCAATTTACGAGAGAGAACAAAACTCCTAAAACATATTTATGCTGCTAGATACAGCCGATATCCTAAACTTCCTTGCTGTATGCCCTTTAGTGGAAGTTAGTTGATTGTTTAGCGCTGTTACTGGCAATAAATATACTTAGATGTATAGTGCAATGTCTTGAGATTTTTGCGAAGATCATAATAATGTGGCTAAATTCAGGGAATTGCTGCTCGTAGTATTTCTGAATTAAAGGAGCCTCACACTTTAAAAAAGTTCCCTATGTACTTTAATTCTCCCGTTACTCAGTTTGAGAGTTTGTCATTGACCAAAGAGCCAAACCCAGAGGAACCTGAAATCGAGAAAGCGCCAGTGGAAGTTGCATTTAAAAGTCCGTCATCACCGCCATCGGTAGGTGATGGGGCTATATATCTCAATCAGCGTGGTAATTCCCTGGCACAACAAAAGTCAGAAGAATTGCAAAGAACGCTTTTGGCACACCGACACGATCGCCAACTAGTAATTCTACAAGATTTTCCTGACCCTGATGCCCTTTCTTGTGCCTGGGCTTATCAGTTAATTGCCCAGCAATATGATATCAAATGTGAAATCATTTATGCTGGCGCATTGAGCCATCAAGAAAATATTGCGTTGGTAAGGCTGACTAATTTACCTATCCAACGGTGGACAACGCAAACCTTGAAAACAAAAGATTTGTCATCTTATCAAGGTTTTGTATTAATTGACAACCAGGGAACCACTTCGCAACTACTGTCAGCGGTGCAGCAGGCTGGAATTCCCTTAGTGGTACTCATCGACCATCACAGTATCCAAGGGGATCTGCACTCAGAGTTTGAGGATATCCGTCCTTATGTAAGAGCGACGGCAACCATTTTTACTCAATACCTCCAAACAGGATTATTAGCATTAGATAGCAGCATAAATCAACACGTCAAATGCGCTACTGCCTTGATGCATGGCTTGCGATCAGATACAAATCGGCTCATGCAAGCGCAAGAAGAAGACTTTATGGCAGCGGCGTATTTAAGCCGATTTTATGACGCTCAATTGCTAAACGCTATTTTACAGGCCAACCGTTCCAAGCGGGTAATGGATGTGATCGAGCGATCGCTAAAAAATCGCATTGTCCAAAATAACTTTTCCATTGCAGGTGTTGGTTACTTACGCTACGAAGACCGTGATGCCATCCCCCAAGCGGCTGATTTTCTCGTCACCGAAGAAAACGTCCACACCGCCGTAGTTTACGGTATTGTTCACGATGAAGACGATGAACTGGAAATAGTCATCGGCTCCCTGAGAACCAGCAAACTTACCCTTGACCCTGATGAATTCATCAAAGAAGCCTTTGGGCAAGATAGCACAGGGCGTTTTTTCGGCGGTGGAAGGACAAGCGCAGGCGGCTTTGAAATCCCGATGGGCTTCTTATCTGGCAGTAACGAAAATTCCGCTTATGCGAAAATGAAATGGGAAGTATTCGACGCTCAAATTAAGCAAAAACTGTTGAGGTTAGTTAATCCCAGAGATAATCCGATTCAGTCGGAGTAGAGGGAATTCAAGGAGACGCGGAGAACTCCTAACTAATCCAGCAGTCAAAGTGTTTGTTCATATAGCATCCCTTCCCGATTTTGGATAAAAGTCGGGAATTTGAGTTTTATGGCGAATGCTGAACTAAATCAAAGTTAACTTGCGCCTACCTATTTATTTGTGAAGAAGGAGCGCCATGAAGTCTATAAAACTCCAAATCTTACAAACTCTGTATGAGCAAGATTTTTATGCTTGGGTAGAGCAGACAGCAGAGCTTTTGCGATCGCTTGTCCGTTTTCTGTTGATGAGATTTTAGACTTATACTTTTATCCTAATGCTGAGGAATAACTATGTAGAAATTTTGTATTAGTGTAGATATATTCAATATGCTCAGGAGTCAGTTGTGAAAATTGCTGTAAGTTTGTTAACTAATTATCAAGATATTAACTTGGAATGCGAATAATACCTTTTGAATTTCTCATTCCCAGACGACCTGTTTCATTACAGACAAAGAAAAGAGAAAATCTTCAGGTATGGAAGAATTTTGTGCGCGTTGAAGCCCAAAAAGTTTGGAAAGATAACAGCCCCATTAAAGACGCCGATCTACAATTGACCCTAGTTTATCTTTGTGATGAGTTTCCGGCTGACATCGATAACATTATCAAGCCAATTCAGGATGCACTTGTAGACTTAGTTTTGGAAGATGATAGTTTAGTATCAGATGTAGATAGTCATCGTCGATTTATGTCTGATCCGATTGATATTATAAGTCTACCTTCTTTATTACAGCGTGCTGTCATCACAGGTAAAGAGTGTGTTTATGTAAAAGTGAGTGAATCTCAAACACTGGAAAAATACTTATGATTAACAATACTAAAACTCTATACGATGAAAAAGTAAAATCTCTGGCAGAGAAGTACGAAATTCAAGGATTTCGTGTTTTATTTAAACCCAAAACAGATGAATTACCATTCGATTTGGGTAACTACCAGCCAGATATAATTGCTATTAAAGACGGCTCAGGTTTGGTAATTGAAGTAAAAACCAGCCTCAGCCGAATGTCAGTTGATCGTTTACAGGCTTTAGCACAGGAAGTGAGTAAACATCCAGGCTGGCGTTTTTTATTGCTAACACTTGAAGATATAGAAGCCAAATCCTTACCTGGAATATCCGAACAACTCCCTTCATGGGAAGAGCTAACTGATCGGTTTATCCAAGCACATAAGCTTATTGAAAATGATGAAATTGAACCTGCTTTTCTTTATATGTGGAGTATTTTTGAGGGGATTTTAAGAAAGCGAGCAATCGATGTGTCAATTCCTATTGAACGTTTACCATTTATAGGATTACTAAAGCATCTGTACTCTTTAGGAGAATTATCAAT
>NZ_JADEXF010000701.1 GCF_015207245.1 Nostoc cf. edaphicum LEGE 07299 | reverse complement strand
ACTCAGAGGTGAAACGCTGCTGCGGCAACGATAGTTTAGGGGTTGCCCTACGCAAAAATAGCTCGATGCCAGGTTTTATAACTCATACATAAAGCCCCACGCTCATACAGCCTGGGGCTTTTTGTTTATATAAAGAATCGTCAAGTTTTAAGTGTGCCACTATTTATCACATACAGGTTGATTGAAAAATTGAGATATTTCTAAAAATAAATTTAGACATAGCAATTGCCTTACCAGAAACTGTCGAAATGAGCCTTGTTGACAGCCAAACTTAATTATTTTTACAGTATTAGGGATAAATTAACTATCACCAAAACTTCATGCTTCTTAACGATGCAAGCTTCATTGTGTAGCTGACAAAAGTTCCATAATCCAATAGGCTGATCTTAAAGTGGTTATTTTTAACCAAGTTTATCTGCACAAAGAGGTAGGCTTCGTTGCCCATCACATTTGGATGACTCTGTATACTCTGTATAACATATTGCCTCTCCTCTATCATCACTTAGTCGTTAATAACTAGCTAGTAATATAGAAAATGCCCCTTAAAATCGTTCAGAACTTTGATGGAAGTTTCACTCTTGGAGCACAAGCTCAAGAAACTCTATTCAATTTATTGACAAGCGTTGCTTTTTTGAACCAAATTTGCCAACAGTTGGGGTGTGAGCGGCTTCAATTTACAGAATTACTTTTCCAGCCAGTTCCTTATAGCTTAACTACCACTAAAGGAATGCCAGCAGAATTTGAAAAATATCATGAATCTGATGAGTATGTCATCATTAATGTGCCACCAAATTTCATGTTCAGTGCTAAGATTTTTAAACCCAGTCGCCTTTGTGCAATTTACCAAAAATTGAGTAATGAATAATTTTAAAGATAATTTTTCTAATTCGCAATTTTAAATCCTGAAGGCAAATAGTAAGTTTGATATTTGATGTATGGCTTCTGAAACAAATCTTTCTTCTTTGGCAACTCTGGAGTATATTCCTTATATAGACGATCGCGGCCAATTACCCGAACAATTTCAAGGTAAAATCGGTGTTTATGCTATTTTTGACCAAGAAAAAGTGCTGCAATTTGTAGGATACTCTCGTGATGTTTTCCTCAGCCTCAAACAGCATTTAGTTCGTCAGCCACAGCAATGCTATTGGGTGAAAGTTCAAACTATTGAACGCCCTAGTCGCACAATTTTAGAAAATACTGAAAATGCTTGGATTGCTGAAAATGGCAGTGTGCCTTGGGGTAATGGGGATCAAAAGGAAAAATGGACTCATCCCATTGATGTCAAAGTTGCAATGACAGCTGAAGAACAGGCTAAATATGAAAATCCAGCTAATGATGAATTAGCACAAATAAAAGTTCTTAAAAATGTGGCACGCAGAGTAGAAGCAGAAATTTCAACGCAATTGTTAGAAGTGCGCGGTTTGCAAATGCAAATTCGCTTCAATCCTAAATTGAAAGAAGAAGGTTTACTAGATTTGAAATGAAGGTAGTTTTGGGGAAAACTATCTTATGAATATCGTTTGTAATCTCCCATGACAATACAGCTGCTGAACGATCGCTATCAAGTTATCCGCACACTGGGGGCTGGTGGGTTTGGTGAAACCTATCTAGCTGAAGATACCTATATGCCTTCAAAGCGCCATTGTGTGGTTAAACAGTTAAGACCGATTCACAACAATCCCCAAATTTACCAGTTAGTACAAGAGAGGTTTCAACGCGAAGCAGCTATTTTAGAAGAACTCGGTGGCACAAATGACCAAATTCCGGCATTATATGCCTACTTCTCTTCAGGTGGACAATTTTACTTAGTTCAAGAATGGGTTGAAGGCGATACCTTAAGTGGAAAAGTTCAGAAGCAGGGGCTATTTAGTGAAGACGCTGTCCAGGAATTGTTTATGAATTTATTACCTGTCCTGGATTACGTTCATTCTAAACATATCGTTCACCGCGATATTAAGCCAGATAACATTATTGTGCGTCATCGGGATGCTAAACCAGTGCTGATTGATTTTGGTGCTGTGCGGGAGTCAATGGGAACAGTAGTAAATTCTCAAGGTAATCCTACCAGTTCGATTGTGATTGGTACACCTGGCTATATGCCGAGTGAACAAGCCGCAGGTAGACCTGTTTATTCTAGTGATTTATACAGTTTAGGAATTACGGTAATTTACTTGCTGACTGGTAAACAGGCGCAACAACTAGAAACCGATTCCCAAACGGGTGAAATTGTCTGGCGGCAATATGCGAGTCATGTTAGCCCAATTATGGCAAGAGTAATTGATCAGGCGATCGCTTATCATCCACGCGATCGCTACTCCACAGCCAGAGCAATGCTGGATTCTTTGCAGAGCATAGCAAATCCAATTCCACCGACGCAACCCCTCTTGACTCCATCAATTGTAGTCTCTGCACCGCCACCTCAGACAGTGCCTGTCAAACCACAGCCTAGCCCTCAAAGTAGTACTAGTCAGAATAATATTCTCATGGGCAGTTTGATTGCAGGTGGGTTAATTGGTGCATCTGTGATTATTAGCCAAGTGTTACCAAAATCTTCTCAACCTACAGCAGACAAAACGGTATTACCTTCAGAAACACCGTCAAATGTTACAAGCCCAGTGATAGAAACTCCCACATTTACACCAATTACCCCATCTGTTCCAACTCAATCACCTTCCTCGACTACATCAATAGTGCCAGTTGATACCACGACTCACAACAACTATTTCTGGCTTTCTCAAAGACTTGTAAGCGATGCAGATTTGGATGGTAAAAGCGGTTTTGAACTAGATATTATGCGAAATTCGATTTTTGCCATTCATGGCCGCCGTTTTGATAATATTGAATTGCAAAATTACTTTAATAACCAACCTTGGTATCGTCCTATATATTCACCAAAGACATTTCCACCTAAATTGCTGTCAAAATTAGAGCAACAAAATGTGGAATATATCAGCAAATATCAGGTTAGTAATGGGTTAAGATATTTTAAATAATAAGTTTTTCATAATCGGCGAATGGGGACTGGGGCGAATAAGCAATACTTTTCTACAAGAAACCGTGCTAACGGCAAAATCTCCTAGTGAGTAGTTGGACAAAGGTGATTATAAAAACTGTAGAATTACCCCGTACAAGTGCCCTTTCCTCTTGTATAAGTCCTTATATTAGTTTTGGCTTATCAATCGATTTATTGCTACTTCTTAGATAATATTTAGGTTAGCTTGTGTAGTATATCAGACAAATTTATAGACATTCAATACTCTAAAATCGAAAGATATTAGGGGCTAATCCTAGCGAAATGTATGTAGGGTCAGAACAGAACTATATTTGTCTGCCATAAACTACATCTCTAGATACTAGGCATTTTCAGAACTAGGCATTTATATATAGTATATAAGAT
>NZ_JADEXF010000700.1 GCF_015207245.1 Nostoc cf. edaphicum LEGE 07299 | reverse complement strand
GTTCCTGAGATACATTGAGGATTACAGAGAACAACATTCCAAAATTTGCGCCAATTTCGACACTCGGCCCTTCTGGCCCCAAAGAAGCACCGCTCCCCAAAGTAACAGATGCGGCCAGCATTTTGCTAACTGGTCTTAGTGGTCGCCTAATCTCTGTTCCCTGAGAGGCGGCGATGAGAGATGAAAGTCCAGGGCCAAAATCTTGAGTGCGCCAGCGCATCAAGCCAACAATTAATCCGCCAAGGGTGGGAACGCAGGCTAAAGTCCATGCACCCCAGCCGCCAATTTGACCCATTAAATTTTCCAGCATCAGCTGGTGAACCAACTGGATTAAATAGTGAAAGGTGACTACACCCATACCAGTACCACCGCCAATGAGCATGGCTAAAAACAGCACAACTGTTTCTGGGGATGGTTGAAAACGATTAATTAGGTGAGCTAAACGAGCGGAAGGTGTAGGAAAGGCAGGTTGTTCCGTTACCTTCCTCAGTTGAGTGGGAGGCAAGAGAGTCATTGAGAGGCGGGGTAAATGTAAGAAAAAATTTAAATTTTTATCTGTTATTTATCATTGTGAGCCATTATTTAGCAACCGGACAAGTAGACTTTATTTGCTTAACTTACAAAGCTTTAGCTAAAAATGTCATTGTGCAAAATTTGTGTGGGCAGAATGGTTAAATGAGAGAGAATTATTACTTAGGGGTCAGCGATGCCTAAGTTGGGCGTAGCTGCGGCTAATGGGGTGCGAGCGAGCGCCAACACTATTTTTTCTAGAGACAACAAAGTTTTTTCGACTGGGTGGACACACCCGTAAACATGAACCATGAGTCATCCTTGTTTAAATCTAGCTATACTCGTGTTGCGACTATTGAGGCATCCTTGGTAGTAATAGAATGTATGTATGATTGATGCCTGATGTCAGATCGGACATTGACCCCAATTCAATATAGCTATTGTTATAGAGCGAGTAAATGGACTAGGCGGATGAGGTAAATGAATATACACACTTTTGATAATCATTATGTTACTTGCCCAATTTGCCAAAGAAACGCCACGCCAAAACCAGTTAAAACACGCATGGGCTTGTTTTGCTGTCCCTATTGCCAGGAAAGGCTAGTAGTTTGCCAAAGTGGTCATTATGTCCGCGATCCGTTTACTTGGAGACAATTGATGATGTCTTCATCGCTACGTCGTCAAAGCCGACCTTTAGCGAGGATTCTCAGAGATTTTATCCTACTCAAGCGTCCGATGGTAGCCTTGGCTGTAGGTAGTGCGATTTTCTTTGGTGCGATCGCTTTGACCCAAGAAAAGACAAGCTATGATAGCCAAATTATTCCCACAACAGAGAAAGTTAATGAACCAGGAAACAAATCTCAGTAAATGGATTACTTTGGTATAAATCAAATTCTACTTTGATTTTTGTAATATTATAACTAAATACTCTGATAAACCGTGTCTTACTTACCCCAAATAGGACGCGGTTTTATATTATGTATGTCCGCTTAAAGAGCGATCGCCCACCGGGTAATGATTTGATTTTTCCTGATAAGGGGACAAGGGGACAAGGAGAATAACCATGCCCAATGCCCCAGGTTACATTTACAGCCGATTAGTATCTTTTGTGACTAATTTCCAACCTTCAGCTTGGTCAATTAGCTTCATCGACTCTAGTTGAAGATTGTTGAAATCAGATACATTAAGCAGGAAGTAGGGTTGGCCGTTGTAGTGCCAATAATATTCCAGTTCACCAACAGAAGCGGGAATGATGGTGCGATCGCTATAATAATCCAACGAGGGACGATGATAGGGAAAAGAAGTGTAAATCTTCCTCGTCGCTGGATTTGCCCGTACAATCATAGCGGCGACTGGTTTAACTGGATAGGCTTCAGATAATTCCCAAACCCAGTAGTTAGATTTCATTAACAGCAGTAGCGAAATATAACTTCCCCAAAACAAAATCTTCAGAAATTGTCCGTCGCCTCGTTCTGCCAAAATAGCTGCTAAAGTCATAGTTAAAGCTACTGCGGCAAAAATCAGCTGTAAATCTGTTTTTGGTGTTGTACCCGAACTGAAATAAATACTACCAGCAGAAGCAGCCACAGCAAGTATTGCCAAACCAGCAACCCATGCACGGGGATAAGATGAGAATAAAGGCGAATTTTCCGTTTCTGATAACTGGATACCAAAAGCTAAAGCTAAACTAGGGTAAATCGGGAATAGATACCAAGGAACTTTGGTAATCATGAAGGAAATTACCAGTAGATAAACCCCACTCCACGCCATTACTAGTTTTGCCCAGCTAAGGTTGCGATTTTCCCAGGTTAAGCGGACAGTTTGTGGTAAGAATAATAACCACGGCCATGTGTATTTGAGAAGTTCAATCACATAGTACCAAGGTGGTTCAGAATTACTTTCTACAACTGAGCCAATTCGGCCTAGTGATGGGTTGGCAATACCAATTTGGGCGAAAGTATAACCATAGCGAATTAGTTGGGCACCATACCAACCAGCTACAGGTAGAATGCCAATTAAGATTGCGATCCAGAGATAGTAACAAGTGAGCAATCGTGGCGTATCCCAAAACAAAAATACAATTGCGATCGCACCTAATAATACGCCTAGCAGTCCTTGAGTTAAACAAATAAACCCAAAGCTAATGCCAACACCAAGACAATAACGTAAATCTCGGCGCGATCGTAAAACACATAACATCATCACCATCAAAAAACTTACCATTGCCCCATCTAACATTGCTAACCGCCCATGACGTACCACGGGTAGCATTGTTAGGTAAATCAAGGCGCTATAAATAGCAGCCCAGCGTTGGCGAAATATCTCTCGAGCAATGCAATACAGTAAAGGTACAGATGTTGCTGTTAAAATTGCTCCAGGTAGGCGCGTTGTCAATTCATTTTCGCCCCCTAGAGAATAAGCCCAAGCTATTAGCAAATGCATCAAAGGCGGCTTGTTGTGATATGGTTCGCCTCCTAACGTTGGGTAAAGCCAACGCATTGAATTTGCTGGGGCGTGCCAAATTTCACGAGCAACCTGTGCCACAGTACCTTCATCCCAATCTCGCAGCGGCAACCCTCCCAGATTGATGCTAAACAGTAATACTGCTGCCAACAGCAATACTATTAGCCATACCCAATCAATCCATTTGCCAACCGTGCGATGCTGTTTTTCCAGATGACTCCAAATAAAGCTTCCTTCTTGCATATTCTCTGGTAATCATTTTACTTGCTGGTTTGATTACATAGAGACATCTAGCGAATCTCCAATGTTGCCACCCAGTAACAACGTATGTTTTTAACAATTGCTAGTTTCCAAGATTAACTCAATTTTTTATAATTAGCGCTATTTTTCAAAAAAATATATTGGTTATTTAAGTAACATTTTAAGCC
>NZ_JADEXF010000699.1 GCF_015207245.1 Nostoc cf. edaphicum LEGE 07299 | reverse complement strand
CCTCTATTTTGGGCCAAGAAATCGGGTAGCAAAATTTTGCGATCGCGTCGGTGACAGCGCCCGTGCCTTGAGAATTGCCGCCATCAGAAAGGCGTAAGATAACACTCCAACAACTACCAACAGCAAAGCATTGATTGACCCTGTAGCATTCCAGAGAGCGTGGAGTGCTGAGGCGCTCAGATAACCAATAGACAGAATTTGCCAACTTCTAGTAGGTTTGAGAACAGCCAATCCAATGAAATAACCCAGGTAGCCACTATAAGCCATGTGTCCAGCTACAGAGCCTAAAATTCGCGGAATTAGCAGTTGTAAACCTGCCAACTGACCAGCAGCCCCGATACCCACCTGTTGCGTGACATTTTGAGTGATATCAGGTACATACTGACCGAGGGTTTCCAAGAGAGTGAAACCAACAGCAGAAGCAGTTCCCAGGAGAATACCATCTAGAGGTTCCCAGATGCCGATGCGTTCTCGCCAAGGTGAAGACAACATTCTACCGATGGCAAAAGCCCCTAGTACGGGTAATGCCTTGAGTAATTCCTCCATCAACCCAGCACCAAAAAACATCCGCACCAGTAACTCTGTGAAGGTGATAGATTCTTGGGGTGTGGGCAAGCTTCCAGGCAAGATGCCACGAAATACGAAAATAAATAGATCCAACAGCGGACTGAGCAAAATCAGGATTGTACCCAATGACGTAGCCATTAGCACCCACCAAGGCTTCTGTTTGCCGCAAAGTTGGTAAACAAAATAGTAGGCAGCGAAAGCGATGTAACTTGCTACGATCACTTGATTAGCTTGGGGCCGACCAACTGTAGCGAACATCAGCACCACAAAAATTACGGTCAGTATTCCGGGTACAAGATAAGCTTTACTAGTTAAATCTTTACCAGTGGAAATAATCGGAAAAAGCTGGGTGAAGCTAACAGAATCTGGCTGCTTTAATTGCGTGTGGTTGTGGTAGTTCGTCGCCGAAGGCAGTGGTGTAACTTGGTTTACTGTCGTCGCCGGAGTCAGTGAGGTATACTCGTATTCAAAAATGTATTGCGGCCCATCAGCACCTAGAGAAATGCGATCGCCTGGGTGCAATTCCTGACATTCATATAAGCGTTGTCCATTCAAATAAGTGCCATTAGCACTATTCAAGTCACAAAGCACCCAGCTAAATTTGCTATCTGGGGATAGAGAGAGGGGACGAACCACTGCATGACGACGAGATACCATTCGGTACATCATGGCATCCAAGACAACTTGGCAGCTGGGGTCGCGTCCAATTACCATCTCTTTACTGGGGGGCAGCGAGTAGCGAGATTCTGCTCCCAAAGCTGCCCCATTACCAGACACTAGCCGCAGAAATGCATTATGTCTTGCGTTTTTGCCTGTCATCGAGTTAGAGTGCTTTTCTAAACTAATTCTTCACATAATTTGGCAGCAGGACTAACCTTAGCCACATTAACAGCAGCATTGCTAAATCCACTATAGCTTCACTTACTGCTAAGAAATTTAAAATTATTGGTGCAAAATTTCAAATTGTTTCACCTCATGTAAAGAAGTATTCCATCTGCTGAGAGTTTGTCCTAAAACTGGCTTGTTCGGTGGATAAATCAGATTGTCTCGATGCTGTACTTTTGACATCGTAGCTGCAAATTAAAGCCACTGCAATTTATTAAAAAATAGTATTTTTTACTGCATTTAGTTCCATTTCAAAAATATATAATTTTTAGTCGTCTGTTCTCAGTTATTTTTGCCAAAGCTCTTTTGGAGTAGGGAGTAGGGGAAGAAACTGTTATGAAGTGAACCAAAAGATTTCTAGTATTTTGCCTCAAACAACTGTAGTCAATTCTGGGTGTTCAATCTTAGTTCCAAGTACTGTGAGGAATTCTGCTAGCCAATGTGGGTGAGCAGGCCAAGCTGGTGCTGTCACCAAGTTACCATCAACTATTGCCCGATCAACAGGGATATTAACATAGATTCCTCCAGCACTCTTGATATCTGGACTACAAGCAGGGTAGCCAGTACATCTTTTGCCTTGCAGTACATCAGCAGCAGCTAATAACTGCAAGCCGTGGCAGATGGCAGCAATCGGTTTATTCGCTTGGGCAAAGTGACGGGTGATGTCTAGTACTTGCTGATTCAGGCGGATATATTCTGGTGCCCGTCCTCCGGGAACGACTAAGGCATCGTAGGTTGCGGCTTCTACTTCTGCAAACGTAGCATTTAAAGTAAAATTGTGTCCGGGTTTTTCGCTGTAAGTCTGGTCTCCTTCAAAGTCATGAACTGCTGTCCGTACCTTATCGCCAGCTTTTTTGTCAGGGCAAACCGCGTGGATAGTGTGTCCCACCATTTGCAATGCCTGGAAAGGAACCATCACTTCATAGTCTTCTACATAGTCGCCAACGAGCATCAAAAGTTTCTTTGCAGCCATATATTTGTTACCCTGAACTTTTTAGTCAATAGTTGTTTATAGCGGTTCCCAAGTGCATGAAGTACATATTGAAACCCTTATGGAAACTCACAAAGAGGAGAGATAAAGCACAGCTTTATCCGGGTGAAGGATAGTTTAACCAACTCAGTACTGAGTGCTGAGTGCTGAGTCAATTTAAGAAGTACTCAGTAGTTCCGCACTACGGTAAAAGCCCCCCCTTGTGGGCGGTCTTTTAACTCAGCACTCGGAACTCAGCACTCAGCACTTTTCATCCCACTCTTATTATGAAACGCTATATAAAGTAAATATTAATTTAGAGTCAACTATTTTATTCGTTAGCATCTACATGAATTTTTGATACATTACAACACAGCTAATGTTGTAATGTATCATTTGAGGGCGGCAAGTTAACAAAGTGTAATGCACCCTACAGATTTTTTCTTTTAACGACTATTGTCTAATTAAAGCAGATGAAATTCTGCGATCGCTCTAGGAAAATTTTTGTTTTCATGTCCTGGCTGGCTAAGTTTAATCAAAGCAAAACGCTGTAAGGGTGTTAAAGCTGCCCAATTTTGCTGTGTCAGGGTTACACCTATTTCTTGAGCTTTTTCCTGAAGGCTAGCTGGTACAGCGGCAGAGTCTAGCCATGCAGGATGAGGCTCGATAGGCAATTTTGTAGGTGGTATACCTGTGCGTTGTATGATTAATTGCTCGATATGCTCGCGGTAAGACTGAATTTCCGTTTCTGTAGTGCAAGGTAATTCAACTAAAGCTTGCCGTTCATCTGTCGTCATTTGATTCCAGTCAGGCAGTTTTAGCTTGATGCCACAGGTATCTAATTTACAACGCACCTGCATGGGGATGCAACGCAGAGAATCAACAAAGTCTGCTTCAAATTGAAAGAAATCTGTCATAAGAAAGTATTTAAAATAAATTAGCTCATTAAATTAACTTACATTTTTGGAATTACTAAGAC
>NZ_JADEXF010000698.1 GCF_015207245.1 Nostoc cf. edaphicum LEGE 07299 | reverse complement strand
GGTCAGGACTTACGCAAAATACCTCTCAAACTCTTATTGCTCCGTGTTCTCTGTGCCTCTGTGGTTCGATTTTCCGTTACCTGTGCGTAAGTCCTAAAGGTTATTTGATCTAAAGACGTTGCATGAACCTCTCTTACGAATTTAACCCTTCCTTGTGGGAATACTATTGTCGTAACGATTTTTATTCGCTTTGAATCTAGTGCAAAAACTGTTCAATTTTCATTCTGGTATTTGTATATTTATAAACTCAATATCATTACTTACATATTATGTATTTTTATTGGAACTAAATGATGAAATATTTACTTAAGAAATTAAGAGCGATCGCCACAGTAAATATTGATGAAAATGATAAATTTTTTCTGGCTGTTGACAACCCAGTAAAAAAACTTATGGAAAAGCCATTAACAATTAGCCGTCAAAAACTATGGCTAAGTAGTCTGGGCTTTTTTTTATGTATTTTCGGAAATAGTATCCAACCTAGCTGGGCTGAAGGCAGCAAAGAGTTAGTTTCTGATGGCGGATACAGACCCTACGTTGAATGGTCAGATTTAGCACTAGCAGGTATTGTTCGGAAAACCATACTCAAAGTTTATGTTCAACAAGGAGAAACAGTTAATCTTGGCTCTAGTGTCCATACTAGTTTCTCGAACCCACAAGATATTGTTTACCGCAGTCCCTTTGGTGCTCAAAATGGCTCTTGTGATGTTCTGAATTCTGGTTTTGGTTTTATTGACACCGTTGCCAAAGAAACGGCTGGCCCTTTACCTAATAGTGGTGGATATACCCCTTGTAGTTTCGTCGCTACAGAAACAGGTATTTACGAAGTTGAATTTCATTCTCCTGATAAAAGTGGTGCTACAAACAATAATCCGCCCCCAAGAACTACAACGGCGGTATTCCCTACAAATGGTACTCAACTTTCAGGGGTGGCGGCTTGGGATATCACAGTTCGGGATAGTAACGGTGTTAAAAAAGGGCGAGTATTTACCAACTATATCGCTATGAATATGGGAGGAAATGCTGGGCAAAATGGCGCTCCTGCTGGTTTAGGACTCAACTCTAAGCTCTATATTCAAACCAAAGATGGGTATCGTTACGAAACTGACATGAATGGAGTCGATCCTTTTGGCTTCATCTTTTTTGCTAATAGCCGGGGATATATTGACAGTAACGGTTCTACACTTTATCACTCGATCAATTCCCCAGCAGACCAAAACAGTACACTCAACTTTTATGGCAATGTAAAAGTTCAAAGTCCGAATGTTACTGATACTACAACAGACATTACTCATTTAGTTTTCTTCAATCGACCAGACATAGCCACCCTCAATGCTTTGAGTATTCCTATTGCAGCGAATATTCCGATAGTGCCGACTTCGTTCAAATTTACTGGGGGTAATGGAGGTAGTGGGAACCAAACTTCTGTGGGTGTGGGAGGCAATTTTAGTTTCAATGCCAGTTCCAGTGGTAGCTATCAAATAATTATTGACACCAACACTGACGGTATTTATGACCCTAGTAGCGATAGAGTACTACAAAATGTGTTATCTCTCGGCTCAAATGTGGTGCTTTGGAATGGAAAGGATGCAAATGGGACAAATCTCCTACCTCGATCTGGAAACTTACCATACAATGCCATAATCACAACACGGTCGGGTGAATATCACTTTCCCATGTTGGATGCCGAAAATAATACGCTGGGGTTTAAAATCACAATGGAAAACCCTCCGGCTCTTTTTCCTAACCTTCTAGATCAAAATGGGCAACAGATTGGATCGACAACCGTTTATTACAACGACAACAACTATACTTCTGCTAACGGCACGGCGATTAACTTAGATGGTACGGGAGCTACTAACCCGCGTAATGCTGCTAGAGGGATCAATAGTGCATTAGGAGAGCATGAATTTAGTAGTAATTATGGTGACTATAAGGGTATAGATACTTGGACATATTTCCCAAGTGAAGCAATCACTACTCCCTTGGTAATTACTACTAACACTCAAGCAAATGTCATAGGAACCAAATCTGTTCGCTTCCTTGCAGACAATGATAGTAGTGGAACAGTGACTGTAGGCGATCGCATCGAATATACCATTACTTACTCCAACCTAAATCCAGGTAATAGCGATGCAATTAACTTTACTATTAACGAATTATTACCCTCACAATTAACCTTTGTGAGTGCGGCAATTAGTGCTGCAACTTCAGGAAATAATATCACAATCAATTCCAGTTACAACGGTGCTGATGTTGTTGCTGTGACAAATTCTGGAACTCTCCGTGTAGGTGATACGATTACCATTAAAATTACTGCCACAATTAATAATGCCAATGGCGGTAATCCAATTAGTAACCAAGCAAATGCGACTTTTAACACACCTGATAATCCTACAGGAACTGTTGGTACGGTGTTAACGGATGCAGACTCTGCTGGTGCTACTAATAATCCACCTACTCTTGGTAATTCGTTCTTGCAAATTACTGATAATGGTGTAAATACTGGTAATAATCCTGCCAGCACGGCAGATGATGACCCCACTTTATTTACAGTGTTAAATATTAGTTCTAATCCTAAGTTGTTGTTAATTAAACGCATCACCCGCCTCAATAACCAAGATTTAACTGATATTGTGGATGGTCGCAGTGACGTTGCTACTAATGCCAGCAACTATGTACCAGAACCTTATGCTACTGATGATAACGATCCTAAATGGCCTGTTAGCTACTTGCGAGGATTAATTAATGCTGGCACTGTCAAACCAGGAGATGAATTGGAATACACTATATATTTTCTTTCCAATGGTCTCGGTAATGCAACTAATGTGAAATTCTGTGACTTAGTTCCGACTAATGTTAGTTTGATTCCTACTGCTTTTAATGGTATGACTCCTAATGATGGTGGCTTACCAGGAGCAGATCAAGGAATTGCTCTAGCTATTGGTTCTAATACACCTACGCTTTATCTGACAAATGTTGGAGATAGCGATCGCGGGTATTTTTATACAGCTAATGACTCAGGGACACCATCATACTGTGGTACTAACACCAATGGAGCAGTAGTGGTCAATATTACAGTCCCCAGTTTTCCCAATCTACCCGCAGCGACTGGATCTGGCACACCAGCTAATTCTTATGGTTTTGTCCGCTTCCGCGCTAAGGTGAAATAGTTTTAAGCACGGCTAACTAGGGGAAATAAGGCCATTAGGAAAGTTCCGGCTGTTTGGTAACGAGGCGATCGCAGTTTTGTAAAAATATCTTTTGAATAATCCGAAAAACGGTAACTTCAGTTTGGAGATTCAGCATATACCTACAAATAAGTCATAGGAAATATGAATCTAAAACTGAGATTTAAACCAGTTTCTCACAGTTGGATTGCTCTACATCCAAAGCCTAAAGG
>NZ_JADEXF010000697.1 GCF_015207245.1 Nostoc cf. edaphicum LEGE 07299 | reverse complement strand
TTTGTAAGGGCGCAAGGCCTTGCGCCCCTACGACGGGATATTTTTTTTAACTGGAAGTCCCTAAGCATAAAAAACTGGGATGGCCATCTTGCCCATCCCAGAAAAAAGAGAATTTTCTCATCAAACGCCTTGGCTATATTCAAGCTAAGGCAATTTCGTTGTATCTAATAATGAGTGCCTGTTTTCCGATGGTTGATGGCAGTCACAGCATCAGGCTTGAGTAATTTGCCTTCGTCCACAGTTGCATATACAACCCAATGATCGCCACATTCCAGACGTTGGTTGACTGAGCATTCCAAATATGCTAGTGAATCGGTGAGGATGGTACAACCGTTATCTGCAACTGCTGTACTAAAGTTGGCAAATCTATCTTCTCCAGGCGCGAAAGATTTACGGAAATGCTTCATGTAATCTTGATGATTGCCTTCAGGTAGAATATTTAAGGCAAACTTACCGCCTGGATACATCAAAGATTCGATCGCTCGCTCTTTAGCGATCGCCACTGTTATTCCGGGTGGGTTGAAGGTAGCTTGAGAAACCCAAGCGCCTAACATTGCGGTAGACACTTCTCCTTGTTTCGCTGTCACCACGCAAACGGAACCAACAATCCGGCCAACAGCCTGTTCTACTGGAGTCGCCGCTTGTTGTGGTACGCGTACCTTTTTAGCCTTTTTCAAGGCTTGAGCAAAGTCTGTACCGAGTTCTTCACAGAACTTGAGAGTGACATCATCAGGTTTAAACTTCACCTTCAAAGTGTCAAAGCCAAAGCGATACCCAGCATCCCGGAGTTTACCTTCAATTAAGTCAAAGGCTTCGCCACTCCAGCCGTAGGAACCAAATACCCCAGCGAGTTTGCTGTTGTCACCACTAGATAGCACAATCCCTAAAGCAGTATGAATGGGAGTTGGCGCATGACCACCGATGGTAGGAGAACCGATGATAAAACCCTCTGACTGTGCGAGGTTGATGCGAATTTCATCAGGGGTAGCAAATTCGCAGTTAATCGATTTAACTGCAACTCCACCTTTAGTTAGTCCCAGAGCGATCGCTTGTGCTAAGGTCGCTGTATTGCCGTAAGCTGAAGCGTAAAGTAGCGCAACGGAAATTTCGCGATCGTTGTGAGAACGGCTCCACTCTGCATAAGCTTTGGTGAGTTCGATTAAGCTGGTGCGTACTAAGGGACCATGACCCACAGCATACATTCTCACCTGCAAATCTGATATTTTCTCCAAAGCTGCTTGCACATGAGGAGTTTGGGGAGCCATCAGGCAGTTAAAGTAGTAACGCTGATCTTCTTTAAGCGCTTCCCAGTTATCATCAAACACTTCATCACCACAAAGATGAGTTGCAAATAACTTATCTGTGTAGAGAATTTGGGTTTGCTGATCGTAGGTACAAAGTCCTTCCGGCCAACGTGGACTGGGAGTAGGCAAGAATTTCAAAACATGACCCTTACCTAAATCCAGAGTTTCTTTCCCCCGCATCACCAAGACATTTAAATCTTGCTCTAAGAAAGCAGCACGCAAATTGTTCGCACCAGGAAGAGAACAGACAAAAGTTACCTGTGGTGCTAGTTCTAAAATTGCTTTGAGGGTTGCAACTCGATTGGGGCTAAAATGACCCAGAATTATATAATCCAAACTTTGCAAATTTAAAGTCTGCCGCAATGCCTCTAAATAAATTTCGGTAAAGCTTTCTGGCGGTGGATCGATAAGTGCGGTTTTATCAGCTTCAATTAAATAGCAATTGGAGGTAGTACCTCTTTCAAGTGCGTATTCAATTTCAAACCGCAGACGTGACCAACTACGCGCTCTGATAGCTTTAGTATTGGTAGCAATTGGTAAAACTTGTACGTCGCGTGGCTTGGAATTGGTCATAGCTGTTGGATAAAGTTAGGGAACAGGAAATAGGGGATAGGGAATAGGGAATAGGTTATAGGGTATAGATCATAGGAAACAGGGGATAGTTTTCTTTGCTGTCCCCTGTCACCTGTTACCTCTTGCCTCTTTCTTAGTAGTAATTACCTACTTTGCGATGGCGAACGGCTGTCAATCCATCGTTTTTGGAGACACGACCTTCTTGGACAGTGCAGTATAAAACCCAGTGGTCGCTGCATTCCATGCTGGTCTGTATTTCACATTCCATGTATGCCAAAGCATCTGCCAGAATCGGCGAACCGTTTTTCGCGGTTTGAGTTTTCACTCCTGCAAAGCGGTCAGCACCAGGATGCAAGCGCTTGAGGAAGTGTCTCTTGAGTTCTTGATAATTGCCTTCTTCCAAAACATTGAGGACGAAGCGATCGCCTACTTGCATTAAGGAATCAATGGCGCGGTCTTTAGCAACGGCAATTGTGAATCCTAATGGTTGCAAACTCGCTTGCGTTATCCAGGATGCCAGCATTGCACTTGAGACATTATCTTTTTTTGTAGTGACTATATATAGTCCGCTGCTAATGCGACCCAGTGCCTTTTCCATGTTGACATCGAGGGACTTGATTTGCTTGATGTTGCGATCGCGCACTAGCAATTGTCCGATGTCTTTACCCGCTTCTTCACACAACTGGAAGGTTGAAGCGCTGGGAGCCTCTCTAATCCGAATCGCTGGGAAGGCTTCTTTGATGCCAGAGTTAAGAAATTGTCTGCGGATTGTATCAATGGGTTCATCATCCCCACCGTAACATTCAAACAGCCCAAGCAGTTGCTTGTTCTTGGCGACAGCTAGCACCGAACTGATACTAGCTTGGGCGGCGGCGGAGGTAGTTGGGGGCATACCAATAATGATGCCTGCTGCTCTCCCGGCTAGTTCTTGAATTTCTTGGCTTTCAGCAGTACTCAGATCCAGTACTTCTACGCCAATGCCAGTTTTCAGTATACCTTCGGCAATTGCGTGACCAAGGCGTTCACCATAACCATATTCTGAGACAAAAAACAAGCCAACTGTTGTTTCTGCTTTCGCTTGTTTTTGGCTCCAATTTTCGTAGCACCCAGTCAGAACATCTAAATGGTGGTATAATAACGGCCCGTGACCATTGGCGATAATATTAATCTTTCCGAGATCGCCCATCCGCTTCATCGCATTCAGCAACGAACGAGCGTTAGGGCCCATCAAGCAGTCGTAGTAAAATCTAAAGTCAGCTTCAATCGCTTCTAAATCTTCGTCAAAGGTGCGATCGTCACAAAAGTGCATCCCAAAAGCATCACAGGTGTAGAGAATTTGGGTTTTGCGGTCAAAGCTAAAGATTGTATCCGGCCAGTGCAGGTTAGGCGCACTCACGAATTCCATTTCGTGTCCTTTGCCGATATCGATGCGATCGCCAGTTTTCACAACCCGCTTCGAGAAAGGATCGTGGACTAACCCTTCCAGAAACTGAAGCGCAACTTTTGAGGCTAAAACAGTAGCTCTAGGA
>NZ_JADEXF010000696.1 GCF_015207245.1 Nostoc cf. edaphicum LEGE 07299 | reverse complement strand
GTACTATAACTCTAACTACAAACCACGCACATATCAAAACTCATTTATAAAGTTAATGGGCAGAGGTAATAGTTTAGATATTTACCAAAACCTATGCTTCAGTGTGGGTTACAGATAATTCACTTAGTAGAAATAGTAACGCAATAATATAACAACTATGAAAAAGCATTTTTTTGCCTTTTCACTGATAGCTTGTGCTGTCGGTGTGACTCTGCCAACTCAAGCATTTGCAGTTAAACTATACGGTGCTGGAAGTTTGCGCGATAGTCTTACAGAAGTAGCTGAATCTTTTAACGAAAAATATGGAATTCCAGTAGAAACGCGATTTGGCCCGTCTGGTTTAACACGAGAATTTATAGAACAAGAATTCTCTGAAACTGGAAAATCCGCAGATGTTTTTGCCAGTGCAGATATTGATAACCCTCAAACATTGTTTGAAGAAGGTTTGAGTGAACCTGTAGTGAACTTCACTAGCAACCGCATGACTGCTGTTGTCAGATCGGGAATTGGTGTCACATCAGATAATTTGTTGAACTTTTTGCTAAAACCTGAAATCAAATTGGGAACTTCAACCCCTATAGCAGATCCATCTGGTAACTATGCATGGGAGATATTTGATAAAGCCAATCAGATTAAATCTAGTAATTCTCAAATTTTGAAGGATAAAGCATTACAGTTAGTAGGTGGTAATCCTAATGCTCCTATAGTTCCTAATGGCAAAAATAATTTAGTCTACTTTTTAGAAGAAACAAAGCAGGCAGATATCTTTTTAGCTTATTACACCAGTGGCAAAACTGCCCAAGCAACAGAAGGTGGTGAAAATTTGCAAATAGTAGAGTTACCCGTCTATTTAGCAACGAAAGCTAATTATGGACTAACTACACTGAAAAATGCCGATCCTGATGGTGAAAAGTTGGCTGAATATATCCTGTCACAAAAAGGGCAAGAAATTTTAGCAAAGTATGGATTTAGCGCACCTTCTACTTCTGTTCTCGAACATCAAGGTGCGGGTGGAATTTTGCTGGCGGTAGGGATAGCTTTTATCTTGAATAAAAAATGGATCAAAAAGCAATTAATAAAAATAGACCAAGCTAGGTAGAAAACTTACTAATTTCGTCTTTTTCTAAGTCAGCCTGATAACACCTTTAATAAAAAAGTAAAATATGAATAAGCTCAATACATTTACTTTTTACTTTAAACAAATAGCAAAAGCAGGTATAGCTCTGATAGCAGTAATTCCATCGAGTATTTTGCTTACTAGCCCTACCCATGCAGCTACCCTTGGTCAAAATATTATTGTTAATGGAAATGCAGAACAGGGACAAGGAGATCCCATTGGTAATGATGAATTTTTTGATGTGCTATTTACTTTTTCTAATAACTTAGGACTTACGCACGGGTAACGGAAAACGAACCACAGAGGGCGCAGAGGTCACGGAGGAATGAGAGTTTGAGAGGGTTTTTGCGTAAGTCCTATAACTGTTGCTGAACCAATAAGAATTCAGCTTATTGTTTTTCCAATGTTTCTATTCGCTGACCCATCTCCTCCACCAGTTTTTTGACGCTGGCTGGAGTTCTTTCCCAATCTTTAGGGGGTACTTCCTCTAAGTAATTTGGAACCTTTTCTTCCATGACCTCACACTACCAGATTCTGGTTGCGTTTACGATCGCCCTGCTACGCCCTGAACGCTTACGATTTATGGCTCATTAATTCGTCTGATGATAAAGTGAACGCCGCTTTAAGCTTTTCTTGACGAATCAGCTTTAAGGATAAATATGACTGACCAAACCTGATTTATACATCACTTTTTGAGTTTTACTTTGTGGAGTAATTCATCTTTAATCCGGTTAAGAATTGAAGTCTCATCCAAATTTGTCAAAATCCGATTAATCACTGCTTTCGGCCCATCAGGCCCCCAAGTTGCGCCATTGGCTAAATAAACTTTGGTAACTTGTCCAATACCGTAAGAAGAAACACCAGCTACTCCTCCTTGGGTAATTGCTACCGATATATAAGGGCCTAGCGCAATGCCACCCGTAGCTGTTGCAGAAATTCCAAGTAAAGTTTTTAATCCACTCAAGCCTAAATTTGCTAACAATTCACTAGCACCGATACCGCCCATACTTAGGGCGATTTTTTGTAGCAATTGTACAGCCCCAGCTTCGGTCATAGAGAAGCCATAGAGTTTAGATAAACCCAAAATCAGAGCAATATCAATTACCACACTACTCAGAATATCTACCACAGTTACGGGATTGAGTGCGATCGCTAATGCCTTAGTCATTACAGCCTTCCAAATCAACTGATTGGCATTCTGTTCCCGAATCATCAGTTTTCGCTCAACCAACTGCTCATTTACAATATCGGCATAAAGCATAGTATTAAGGGCAACCAAGGCTTTGCCCTCACGATGCAGAATTTCCAAGATTTTCAGCTTCAGTTCCTCGACTTGGGCATTCCCTGTACGCAACTGTATGCCCCTCGTACCATCAGGGCGACGAATCGCCGTCTTCACCAATGGCGATGCCGCAGCCATGACAATTTCTAGAGGTGTGAGTAATTCCCGCACCCTTTCATCCCGGATTTTGTGATAAATTGCCATCCGGTCTGCTTCTGGATACTGGTCTACTTTGTTAAATACCAGAATGATCGGTTTACCTGCTTCCCGCAACTGAGAAAGGGCGGCGTATTCCAGCTTTGTCATATCACCAGATATCACAAACAAAATCAAATCTGCTTGTTTGGCAATCTGTTCAGCTAAGGCAGCGCGGGTTGCACCATCTACTTCATCTAACCCAGGAGTATCAATTAATTCCACTTGGGATTGACCTACACCAGGGAGAGTGACACGCAAAGCACGTTCAGTTTCCCCAATCATCTCCTCGCTAATACTCCAATTAACTGTTTGAGCAGTACGGGTGACACCGTGCAGCGGCCCAGTTTCAAATACCGTTTGCCCAACCAAAGCATTGAGTAGAGAAGACTTACCACGTCCCACCATGCCAAAAGCCGCAATCTGCACCACCATGCGGTCTAACTTCCCTAGCATGGTTTCCAAATCAGCAATTTCTGCCTCCAATCCGGTTTTTTCCTGGGGAGTAAGGTCGAGATTGGCTACCAAGTTTCGCAACGCTGTTTGTGCTTGTTTATAGTTCAGTTCCGTCTGAATGTCTTCAAAACTGAAAATAGCACTATCCAATTCTTCCTCCCAGCTGAGAGAATTTGCGTCAGTGTTAGCGGAATCGCTTTGATGAGGTTCAGGCACGGGCAATGTCGAAGTCATATCAATTTGAAATTTGGGATTTTTAAATTAGCCCTGTCTCTTATCCTAGTTATTTTTAACAGAAGTTTGTCGAGATGAGGGAGCAGGGAAGCAGGGGAGCAGGGAAGCAGCGGGGAAGTTGC